>JALRKF010000082.1 GCA_023254905.1 Crocinitomicaceae bacterium
CCTACAGGTAAATATTTGGCAAGGATCATTTATTACGAGGATACGATGTATAACATACCCGTAGACATTCCAATCGACGGGTATGATAACTTAGGAGTTATCGCATTTGAAAAGTCAGAAGCCCTTGATTTTGGTCCAATCGTTATAGAGAGTGATCGATTGAAGTTAGAGTATGGGTCTTTACCTGTTACACAGATGAAGGCCGAGGAGATTCAAAAATCACCATTGAAGTTTGATCAAAAGAGCTTGATCGCATCGATGTCAAGTGATATTAAGATGACCGATGATGGTGAGCTCTATTTCCGAGGCGCCAGAAAGGGTGACATGGTTTATTATATGGACGGTATTAAATCTAACGAAGTATCCAATGTACCATCTGTATCTATCGGAAGAATGATGGTGTACACGGGAGGTTTACCAGCAAAATATGGTGATACACTTGGTGGTGTTGTTGTGATGGAAACGCAGAGTTATTTCGACCTTTATCGTAAATGGGAGGCTGAACAGATCCTAAGTGGAAAGAGATAAGTAAAAAGGGGGCAAGCGCTCCCTTTTTTTATTTTAAGAAATTCTTTAGCTCTTGTTCATTTTCATTTTTTAGGATCATGATCCTGTTTTCCGACTGAACGACGATATATCCATCCAAACTATCGATCACAGCTTCAGTTCTATCCTCAACTCTAATAAGCGTATTCTTCGAATTGAATAGTTTCACGTTATCCCCTTTAACTGAATTACCATCAGTATCTTTATCGAGATGAGTATATAAGCTTCCCCAAGTTCCCAGATCGGACCAATCAAAGTCAGCTAATATAACTTGTATATTATCCGCTTTTTCCATTATTGCATAATCGATAGAAATTTCTTTTGTATCGGCAAAACAATGATTGACAAAGATTTGTTCTTCATCTGTGTTGTAGTTAGAAAGATCTGTAGTGAATAAATTGTGAATATCAGGCTCATAAATTGCCAATGAATCGATAATTGTTTTTGCCTTCCAGATGAAAACTCCGGCATTCCAGTAGAAATTACCTGCGGCAACAAAATCTTCTGCTCTATCTAAATCAGGCTTCTCCCTAAATTGAGTCACTTTATGAATCGAATTTGGAGTTGTCTCTGTTCCTTCTTGAAATTCAATGTATCCATAACCAGTGTCAGGTCTTGTTGGTTTTATTCCAATCGTTACAATATCTCCGCTTTCTGCGGCTTGAATTCCTTTATTTACGGTTGTCGCAAACCGATCCTCTTGAAGTACAAGATGATCAGAAGGAGTAACTATTAAATTCGCGTCCTGATTAAGGTCGTAAAGTTTACCAGCAGCGTACGCAATACACGGAGCAGTGTTTTTGCGCATTGGTTCACACAGAACCTGATAGGAGCTAATCGAAGGTAATTGTTCCAAGACTTGAGTCTTGTAAGATTCATTCGTTAAGATATAGATCTGATCAGCGGGAATAAACCTTAAAAGTCGATCAAAAGTCATCTGAATAAGGGACTTTCCTGTTCCTAAGAAGTCAAGAAATTGCTTAGGGTTCTGTTCTGTTGACATTGGCCAGAATCGAGATCCAATACCCCCTGCCATTATTATTCCGTAATTATTATTTTCCACGATGTAATTGTTCTACTTTAGAAAGTTTATTGATTAGATACTCTTTTCCAGAGTCTAGATCTGTACAAAGATAACGAGTTCTTCTTAGTAAGCCTTTCTGGAATGCACGACCATTGAGCAAAAATATTGTATTCAGAGCAAGTGATTCCAGCATAACTTTTCCATCTTCAGCATCAAGAGTTGCCAGTGCACGGCTTAATTCAGGATCGCTACAAGAGGAAGCCTTAATTTGCATTGCAGATTTTTGGAGTGAACGCTTGATGATATCCGGAGTTTGCTCTGATTCAATGATTGGTTGTAAAAGCTTATGAAAGCAAACCTTCCACTCCTTACCATGTGGTGAAACAGTAAAACCATAATCTTTATGATTGATTAAATGCGCGAATTCATGCAATGTCGTAATAAGAAATGCATAAGGGTTCAAATCCCCATTTATGGTTATCTGGTACTTTTTAGTTCGCGGATCAAATTTAAAATCTCCTAGTTTTGTTTTTCGAGGTTTTACTATTTTGAAGCTAACAGGATGGCTATTCAAAAGACTGGATATAAGAGGCATAAATTCAGGTGGTATATACTTATGCAGGACTCTGTATTTGAATATTTCCATTAGTCAAATTTACGCAATAAAATAGACCATAGGAACATTAACTATTGCAATAAATTGTCATCAAAAAAAATAGAATTAACTTAGCGTGAGGTGTTAAAACTACTCGAACATATAGGTAAATACTTTATGATGCTTTGGCTCGTTTTTTCTAAGCCTGAAAAGTGGAGTGTTTTCAGAAAAAAAGTGTTCGAAGAAATACAACTAATTGGAATAAATTCTATTGTAATTGTTGGTGTAATGTCGGTCTTCATGGGGGGTGTTATGTCCTTACAGGTAGCATCGAACATGGACTCTCCTCTGCTTCCGGAATATACAATTGGATACATAACCCGGTCAACAACTATCTTGGAGTTCTCCCCAACAGTAATTTCCTTAATTTTGGCTGGAAAGGCTGGTTCGAATATCGCATCGGAAGTAGGCACAATGAGAACAACGGAGCAAATAGATGCTTTGGAAATGATGGGTGTCAACAGTCTTTCTTACCTAGTGCTGCCAAAGGTTACTGCCTCGGTCTTATTCTTCCCTGTTTTAATAATCTTCTCTATGGGGCTGTGTATAATAGGTGGTTGGCTTTCAATAGTCCTTTCAGGTCTTTCAACAACAGAAACGTATGTATTAGGTTTACGATCATTTTTCGTTCCTTTTAATATTGTATACGCTCTTGTAAAAACTGTTGTTTTTGCCTTTTTAATAATATCCATAGCCTCTTATTACGGATATTATACAAAAGGGGGGGCATTGGATGTTGGACGATCATCGACGCAAGCTGTAGTGACTTCAAGTATAGCAATACTTGTAGCCAACTTACTTTTAACCCAAATGCTTCTCTTATGATCGAGGTAAAGAATGTCAACAAGACTTTCGCTGATCATCATGTTCTGAAAGACATCAACACATCATTTGAGCAGGGAAAAGTAAACTTAATTATCGGTCAGTCAGGATCTGGTAAGTCAGTGCTTACAAAATGCATTATAGGACTTCACGAGCCAGATACAGGCAAAGTGTTTTTCGATGGAAGAGATTTTACAGAGATGGATCGAAATAGCAAGAAGGAAATCCGCAAGGAGATTGGAATGTTGTTTCAAGGGTCTGCGCTTTTTGATTCAATGACGGTCGAGGAGAATATCATGTTTCCATTGACGATGTTTACAAAAATGACAAAAGAGGAAAAGTTAAGTCGGGTTAATTTTTGTCTTGATCGCGTAAATTTGAATGGCAAAAATCACCTCTTCCCATCAGAATGCAGTGGTGGTATGCAGAAGCGAATAGCAATTGCCCGTGCGATAGCAATGAATCCAAAATATTTGTTTTGTGACGAGCCAAATTCAGGATTAGATCCTAAAACAGCCATAGTTATCGATAATTTGATTCGTGAGATTACTTATGAATATAACATCACAACAGTTGTTGTCACACACGACATGAATTCTGTAATGGAAATTGGCGACAGTATTATTTTTATTCATGAAGGATATAACCACTGGCAAGGAGATAAGAACTCTATACTCACTACTGATAATGAGGAGATTAATTCGTTTGTATATGCCTCTGATTTTATGCGAGAGATAAGAGATAATCTTCGCCAGAAGTATTGATTTAGTCTTAGAAAATCGCTGTGTATCCAAAATGGATCTTACTATTTGCTAAAAGGAACCCATCGTTTTGTTGTTTTCCAATTGCATAGGCTAGATTAAATATGCCAACATTACTACTAAAAGAAAACCCAAGCCCAATTCCCATGGGCAGATCTCTCATGTATTTTTCCGTATTTCTTTCATACCAGGACAAATCATAAAATGCGAATACATTCGAGTTTTTATCAAGTAGAAATCTATATTCTGTTGTGAAGGTAGATCTTGAGGAGGCAAGAAGTTCGTCCTCATTGAAGCCTCTTTGTTCTATTAAGCCTCCAAATCGATAAAGCTCATTTGTGAAAATTTCTTCTGCAAAATAGAATGAAGATTGATTTGCCAATTTAATAACATGTCTTGAAGAAATGGGTATGAAAATCCCGAACTCTAGCAAAGTGCGTAAAGTTTGATCTTTTTCTATTGGTACTGTATCAAAAGTTTGAAAACTGCGAATACCTCCAAGAATATTCGCTTGAAAATAATAGCCTTTTGAAGGATTAGGCAAGTAATCTAATTCCGTGTTTTCGGAGCTGATTCCATAGGCATTTGTTCGGACAGTACCCCGATCATCTTGCTGATATGTTCCGCCTAACAGATTGGAACTATTCCTTGCGTAGAAGACACTTATATTCCAGTTAGGTTTTAAATTGTAGGTTATACCGGCTTGAGCAATTGTTTCTAAAAAACTTGAATCTCGCTTGTATAGATTAAATTTTCCTTCAACTCCAAAAGGAGTATTAAATAGATAAGGATAAGATAGTGCACTTTTAAGTGACTGTGTCTCTTGAGAAACACTCTGCCAGTTAAGATTAAGTTGTTCTCCATGTTTCAGGACATTTGATAATTTCAATCGCACATCTCCTGTGAAATTTACTCTACCGGAAATTGGATCTGGTTGAAATCCAATTACTCCATTAATGGAGCTTTTTGGGTTCTGCCTCAGATATAAATACAATTCTGCGCCATCCTTTGTGAAAAGTAACTCAGGAGCGGATAATTCCATCAAATAAGGTGTGTTTGCAATTATCGTTGAGATCTTATTAATTTCAGACTCATTATACAGATCATTTTGCCTAATATTTATCAGATTCTGAATAAAGTTTGGGTTTAGGCTAGAATCACCCTTGATGTGAATCTTATTGAAGGATTGTTGCACTCCTCGGGCGATCGCTAATTTTCCGCGAAATAAATCTTCTTCAATTTGAATGTTTTCAATTTTCACCTGACAAAAAGGGTAACCATTATTTACGTATACCTCGAGGATTGTTTTTATCCTTTCGTGAACATTAGTAGGAGATAAATTGCCGATATGAATCTCATCTTTTTGGCGTGAAATTTTTCGTTTTAAAAATTCAATTTCGTCGCGATCAATTTTCAATAGAATATTTTCATATTTCACTCCAACCTTTCCTCTGACTTTGGTTAATCTCTTATCAAGGAAAATTGTATCAATTGAAAATTCAACATAATTCTCTTCCCATGCTTTTTTTTGAAGTTTTTGGAGATACCTCAAAAATTCTAGAGAGTCCTTAAATGTAGAATTTAGAGAATTCTCAATTTTTTCGATTCCAGGTATTTCAATATCTGCTATTAGCTCCTGTGATAAAGAGAAATTTAGGATAAACGAAAATAATATTAATTGAAAAAGCTTCATTTCAAGACAAACGTAATTAAAACACTTTTAATTATGCTTATCGGCAGTTTGATGTGGAAAACATTTTCAGTAATTCTGTAATAAATCGTAGTTTTGTCGTTATCTTGGTAACGCTCAATGAACAAACCTTTTAGAAATTAAAACAAACGACATGAAAAAACTAATGGCCTTGACACTTATAGGGATGATGTTAGGAGTAGTTTTTGCTTCTTGCAAAAGCTCTAGCGGACACTGTGATGCTTACGGAAATAAAAGTGGAAGCGTAGAGATCAAAAAATCTGATCTTCCGTCATAAGTTTGGCATTATATCTCTAAGCGAATCAAGGTCAATCATATAGATTGGCCTTTTTTTATAAAAAACCCGACTGTATTTTTTAGGTGAAAGAGTTAGATTGAATTAATCAACTTCAGTGTAGCTAACATCATAAAGTACAGTGTAACCAGACGGAATTACAGGCACGAGAACGTAGTTTTCTGCAAAATATCTCTCATCACAATCTGAGCAGTTTATCACGGATACTTTGTATGTAACTATTTGTGAAGTGGTGTTGAAGAGCACTTCGCGATCAATCTTTGCCTCACAAGTTGTACTAACAGGATTTCTTAGCACATGATACATCGAAAAATTAATAGGTTCTCTAGTTTGTCCTCCGTCAAAACTAACTTCAATGTTATTAACTGGAGTGGTTATATGATTACCAACGTTAGAGCCTGCGAATCCTGAATGATAAATAACGACATCTTCTCCAGTAGGTGATTCAGAGATTATCGCGCCAAGATCTGAATTTTCTTTTTCTATTACACATTTCTTCTTGCAAGATGAAAGACCAATTCCTAAAAGAATTAGTATCAAAAATAAGCTCTGTAGTTTCATAATCCCATTAAATTGACCCAATGTAGGGAGGTGCTAAATTATTCTTTTTCTCGTGGAAATAAAATTATTTGTTCCTTAATTCGAAATTTTTACCCAAATAAACTTTCCTGACTTGCTCATCATTGGCAAGTTCCTCTGCTGTTCCTGACTTTAAAATACTACCTTCAAAAAGTAAGTAGGCACGGTCTGTTATAGATAGTGTTTCTTGAACGTTATGATCTGTAATTAATATCCCAATATTTCGTTTTTTAAGTTCTGCAACGATACTCTGAATATCTTCGATTGAGATTGGATCAACACCGGCAAACGGCTCATCCAACAAAACGAATTTTGGATCAGTGGCTAAAGCTCTAGCAATTTCAGTTCTTCTTTTTTCGCCTCCTGAAAGTCTATTTCCGAGATTTTTTCGGACATGGTTTAGCCCGAATTCACCGATTAGTTTTTCTAGTCTATTATTTCTTTCCTCCTTGGATAAATCAGTCATCTCAAGTATGGCCATTATGTTGTCTTCAACGCTTAACTTCCTGAATACTGAGACTTCCTGAGGAAGGTAGCCAATACCGAACTGAGAACGCTTGTGCATTGGCATATTAGTTATATTGGTGTCATTGAGATAGACTGTTCCTTGATCAGGCTTTACTAATCCCACAATCATGTAGAAAGAAGTAGTTTTACCAGCCCCGTTAGGGCCAAGTAATCCAACGATCTCACCTTGGTTAACCTCAATAGAAACATTTTTAACTACATCTCGCCCCTTGTAAGTTTTACAAATATTGCTTGTGTGTAACTTCATAATTAAAAATTAATGTAGTATCTAAATCTTACACCGTAGGGACTCTCCCCTGGAATTCTGTGGGTCAACCTACAAAAAAGATCTACACGGCCTATTTTAAGTATATTTTCAATTCCCACTGAACTTTCAACGTAAGGAATCCTCCCAAATTGCTTAATGAATGAAGGGAAAACCATTACTTGCTCATGTCGATTGCTCAATGTGCCGTAGGCCATTCGCGCCGAAGTTACCAATCTTAGTTTTAATTTTTTTAGAAGGGGAGCACTATCAAGGAAAAATCCATCCCAATGGTTTTCAATGAAAGCAGTTAAATATTTATCTGAAACAAATTCTAGAAAGTTCATTTTGTTAAATGCATTTGTAAGCAACCAATACGACTGATTTCCCTCATGCACCTTTAAGAATGGATAGGCCGCATTACCATTAATATAACCAATGTTTAATCCGTAATTCATTCGTCCAAGAATTCCTACTGGTGTTCGATGCTCAACAATTAGCTCAAATTTTTGATAGTTATTATCGGCACCAAGAAAGTCCTTTACGCCTAAAACAGTTTGAAGGCAAAGAACAGGGTACTTAGACCGGATACTTGTTCTATCAAAATATCCGGAAACGAATTCTTCATTTTTTGCCCATCTAAAACGCATAGTAATTTCGGATGTTGTCAATTTATTGATTGTATCATATACCCCAGGTAAATTTGTGGGGCGTAAATAATTTTGAAAGCTAACATTCGTTGGACTAATCTGCCTATTTTCAAATCCAGCAAAAAGAATAATGTCTTTTGCTACATCCTTTTCGAGGTCAACCCCATATCGTTGCACATACGTCAGCTTATCTAACGGCCCAGTTCTTAATAATGTTCCAAATGTTGATGCGACTGATGCTGCACTAGGAGATTGTCCGATCTGCTCAATGTCATAATTGTAATAAAATCTGAGCATTGTCCGCTTTTTTGGTTTTTGGGTAACATTTACTCTGATCAAGCCACCGTATTTGAACTTTTCATCCCTCAATCCATAAGCCAAATTCCCCCCAAGTTCAATTCGATGACTAAATTCATTAGAAGTTCTTAATGCCAAACCAAATCTTAGCTGCTCTACTTGATTAACGGAGAACAAAGAAAATGCACTCCCCAACTCAATCTTACCAAACGGATAGTATCCTGTAGTTGCTAGGTAAAGGACATTTTTTAAGCTCTTGAAAAACCGCAGATTATTCAAAGAATCAACCATCTTATCGATTCCCTTTTCCTGTGAAGAAAGTGGTTCATGTCTAATATTAGCCCAATATTCAGATGTTCTATTCAGAGCACCTTCTTCAAATTCAACTGTATTATCTGAACGGTAGAATTCATCTTCTTGCTTTTTATTGATTTTATAATTTGTTCGGGTTGAATGTCTTCTACCATAGAATCCATATACCTTAGTTTTTTTTGTCAACTTTAAGTCGGCTATCATTCGCTCAGATGTTAACATCCATACTTCTGGTGCAACCTGATTGAAATGATGTTCTATATAGAGGTCTTGAACATAATTTATATTTACCCACGGAGATATGTTTGCTTTAAACTGCTTTATTGCATATGTAGTATCATGAATCCACATTTCACCTTGAAATGTTGCCTCTCCAGAGCGTTTTGGCTTGAATTTTAGTTGAAAGCAGTATTTATTATCTATGAATGCACTATCCGTTAGGTAAAATTTGTAATAATTACGAGCGAAATTGGCAACTGGACTTATAAATGATTTATTAAAAAGGCTGAGATAATTATCGTAAATATTCACATCCAAGTACATATCTCCAAGGAACTGATTGATTGTGATGTTTTCCATACCACTGATGCGCGTGGCCTTGACGACTTCTTTTTTCATTTTAGGATTATTTCTAAAATAAAAGTCACTAACATTTTCACTCAATATCACGGGTAAAACTGACCTGCCAGAATCTGAGGAGTCAAGGTAGTCCATTACCAGATCTAAACGCTTGACTAATTCTAGATTTTTGAATTTCTCCCCAATGTTATTTACATCAACTTGAACTTTATTGTACACCTCATATTCATAAGATTCTAGCTTTTCTTTGTTATTGATGATCTTATTTGCGATGACTTTTTTGTGTAGCGTTGTTGATGGCCATTCGTCGGGAGCTTGCACCACAACTTCTTCAAAATCAGCCTTGGCAACAGGAAGTGCAATATCTAAACGTTGCTCCTGATCTTTGACAATGAACTTTTTGACTGTAATATAACCGATGTAGTAAAACAATAGTGTATCTGTAGCATAATAGGTATCTAACTCATAGTTTCCAATTGAGTCAGTTATTGTGCCTATTTTCGAATTAAGAAACCTAACTTTTACGAATGGAAGTATTTCACCACTCAGACCATCCGTTACTGTGCCAAACACCTTAGTCTTTTGAGACCAGGATATTGGAGAGACAGTAGATAGTAATAAAAGTAAAAGCAGTATTCGCATAAAGGTTTTGAAGTAGCTTAAAGGTAAATAAGAATATATTGTGAATGAAATTACTGTTTGTTAATCCGCTTTTCTACACGCCGAGAAACTACTATCCCAACTTCATACAAAAGTACAATAGGGATACTGACAATTACTTGGCTAATCAAATCAGGAGGAGTAATTATTGCTGAAAGAATAAGGATTGCGATTACTGCATGTTTTCTGTACTTTCTTAAGAATTTTGAATTCAACACACCTAGCTTGGTAAAGAGATATGTTACAACAGGAAGGAGGAACAATAACCCTGAATAAAACACTGTCGATAAAATCGTACTCATGTAAGAGTTTAAGGTAAAGTTGTTTTTAACCATGTCAGATATTTGGAAGTTCCCAAAGAATTGAACACATAGTGGGGCAACTATAAAATAGCCAAATAGAATGCCAAAGAAGAAGAGTATACTTACATATAATATGATACCCCTGGCAACGCTCGATTCGTTTTGCTTTAATCCTGGTTTTATGAAGGACCAAATCTGGTAAAAAATAAAGGGAAAGGACAGCACAATACCACCTATAATACACATCATTAGTGCATAGGAGAATTGACCAGTTAATTCAATACTTTGAAAATCCACATTCACGGGGTCAACACATATTCCAAAATGCTCACAAATGAGATGAAAAGTTATGAATTCAGGATTTCGCATGGAGAAGAAGACATTCTCCATTATCCACTCCTGAAAAAACCACAAAACGATTGCAACAACTAATACAGAAATAGCGGATCTAACGAGTCTCCACCTCAATTCTTCGAGATGCTCTAGAAAGCTCATTTGATTATTTCCATCCATGTAAGGCAAAAATACCATAATCGGGATAATGGTGTCCTTGATATGACGATATTCTTTGGCTTTTTTTTGTATTTTAGAATGTACAATAGATTTTGAATGATAGGATTAGATCTAAGAGATTCCTTAAAGCAATATTTCGGTTTTGATCATTTCAAAGGTGATCAAGAAGAGATAATACAAAATTTATTGGAGGGCAATAATACTTTTGTCATTATGCCAACTGGTGGTGGTAAATCAATGTGTTATCAATTGCCTGCACTAATATCTAATGGTACTGCTGTAATTGTCTCACCCCTTATCGCATTAATGAAGAATCAGGTAGATGCAATTCGCCATGTTAGTAATGATGAATCCATTGCTCATTTTTTGAACTCATCTCTTTCAAAGTCGGAAGCAACAATAGTCAAGAATGATATTGTTGATGGCCGGACAAAGCTAGTTTATGTTGCTCCAGAATCATTAACTAAAAAGGAGAATATAGATTTTCTAACCTCAGTAGATATCTCATTCTTTGCAATAGATGAAGCTCATTGTATATCAGAATGGGGGCATGACTTTCGACCGGAGTACAGAAGATTACGTGAAATTTTCGAGAAGATTTCTGATGTTCCAATTATTGCGCTGACTGCAACCGCCACTCCAAAAGTCCAAATTGACATTCAAAAAAACTTGAATATGCTAGATGCCACAGTATTCAAGTCTTCGTTCAACAGAAAAAATTTGTTTTATCAGATTTTTCCAAAACGAGAGGTAGAAAAACAAATTATAAAGTATATTAAATCTAAAGAGGGTAAAAGTGGAATTGTTTATTGCTTGAGTCGTAAGAAGGTTGAGGAACTCTCTGAATTATTACAGGTTAACGGCATAAATGCACTTCCATATCATGCGGGTTTAGATGCGGTTACACGAGCAAATCATCAAGACATGTTTTTGATGGAAGAAGTAGATGTAATTGTTGCTACAATTGCTTTCGGAATGGGAATTGATAAACCTGACGTTCGTTTTGTTATTCATCATGATATTCCTAAATCACTGGAAAGTTATTACCAGGAAACAGGAAGAGCAGGAAGAGATGGAGGAGAGGGAGAGTGCATAGCATTCTATCAGTATAAAGATTTAGAAAAATTAGAAAAATTTTTACAGGGGAAACCCATTGCTGAACAAGAGATAGGTCGTCAGCTCTTAAATGAGGTGGCGTCATATGCAGAGGCTTCGGTATGCAGACGTAAAATGATATTGCACTACTTTGGTGAAGAGTTTGACCAAAAGAAATGCAATGACCATTGTGACAATTGTAAGGATCCAAAAGAAACGCTGGAAGGCAAAGAATATGTTACTCAATTACTTCAAGTTGTAAATGAATTAAAAGAAACTCAAAAGAGTAAACACATATGCCACTTCCTCTCAGGCACAATAACTGCTGATATTAAAGCCTACAAACACGATGCATTTTCCTTATTTGGTATTGGTAAAGAGCTAGATATTCATTTTTGGAATGCTGTTGTAAGGCAAACAGCAGTGGCTGGTTTACTAATAAAAGACATTGAATCATATGGTGTTTTAAAGCTCAGTAAAACAGGAAGATCTTTTATGGAAAATCCAAAAAGTTTCCTTCTGTATAAGGAAAGAGATTATCTGGGAGAGGCTGATGCTACAATTATTTCGAACAAGGGTTCTGTGCTAGATGAGGAGTTATTTGGATATTTAATGGATTTGAGAAAGCGGATCTCCAAGGAAAGGAAAATACCTCCTTTTGTTATTTTCCAAGAGCCCTCGCTGAAAGATATGTGCGTTCAATATCCTATCAGTATGGAAGAACTTACAAATATCCAAGGTGTTGGACATGGTAAAGCAACAAGATATGGGGCACCCTTTCTTTCATTAATAAGTAAATATGTTGAAGACAATAATATTGATAGACCTCAAGATTTAGTTGTAAAATCGGTGGTAAATAAATCAGGGATGAAAGTTCAATTGATTCAGAATATCGATAGAAAATTACCTTTAGAAGATATTGGAAAAGCACAAGGAAAGTCTCTAGAATACGTTATTGAAGAAATAGAGGCAATTGTAGCTTCTGGAACTCGGGTAAATATTGATTATTACATAGATGATATGCTAGATAGTGATGCACAAGAAGAGGTTTATGAGTACTTTTCAGAGGCTACCACGGATGATCTTAAGACAGCCTTCGATGAATTCGATGGGGATTACACGGAAGAAGAATTGAAACTTATGAGAATAAAGTTCATGAGTGAGATGGCAAATTAAATTCTAGAGAATAGAAATTCATGTGACTCATTTGTCAATGCATCGCGAAACCCAATTTTTAAGTCTGAGGATGTAACAATAAATAACTGGTATTTGATAGTATCTAGTATGCTCGATGAATTAGATCGTATAAATAGAAAATCTTGTCCTTGCTCAATCACTTGATACTTTCCAGATTCATTCCAAGAGTAGTTGGTTGGTGAACAGGTTGAACTGAACGTAAAGTGAAATGATCCATTATTTTTTTGGTAATCACCTAATTCAAGAGTTCCAACCCCATTGCAGTCCTGCATAAAACTAAATTGATCCACTTTCTTGTGTGATACCATATTCCAACTTCCAGGAAGTAGTCTTTTCACGCGGTTCTGCTGACAACCTAACAAAGTCAGAAATAAAATGGAAAATATGAACTTAGTTAACTTCAACTATGATTTTTTTGTTAGGTACAATTAATTTGGAGAATAATTTTCGGGCTGCATCTTCAGCTTCGGCTTCTAGCTCAAGATTCAATGCTGAACTTTTGATTTTTTCAATTGCCTTGTATTCTAATTGCTTTCTTTCCGAATCTGTCCAATTTCCTTGCTCCTGAAAAACTTCAGTTTTAGAAGGGGAACTTTCAATACCCAAAAGGCGTGCTTTTGGAATAGTTACTGTAATTGTATCACCTTCGGTTTCCATTCGAAACGATTCACGTTTTAAATCAAATCCAAATTTGGCCTCACCTTTAACAATTACTGTGAGACGTCTTTTAATATCAGGGTGATCCAGACGATCTTTAACATTCCACCAATCGCTTATGTTAGTCCAATCGAAATCTTCGTTGTAGAATTCAACGGAATCAACAACCGCCTCACCAGTGTAGCTCACTGTGCTTATCTCCAAAATTGACTCAATAGATTCAATCTGCAGTGAAGTTTCATCAATAACTAAAGTAGGACTGAAATAATTGCTGAGCTTTTGATACCCCAGATAAATGGCTATGATTAAAATCACAGACACCAATAGATTTCTTACAAGTCGTTTGCGCTCATTCATTTCGTTTCTCAAAACTGATAATTACTTTTTCAAATCCTTGACGCTTGTAAAAGTCAGTGATAAATAACTCTGCTTCATACTCAGCATTTGAATAAATGCCGGAATTTTCAATATCCTCTCTAATAGCTTTTTCTCCCTGCTTGAGGAATTCGTTCTTTTCTTTTTGCGTAAAATGGTCACGGAACCAGCTAACGCTTTCTACCTCAGTTTTAATGTATTTCGGCTCCATTGAAAATTCAGATACTTCCGCAGTGGGAACAACTATGTTAATGGAGTTGCCGTTAATTTTTATATCCTCTTTACGAATCTTACTCAAATCGATTCCGGCTTTTATTTTGGCTCTGCAAGAAATTAAGATCTTTCGGTCGCCAAACTTTGTCCAGCTTCTGATATCATCCCACTTCTCCCAGATTTCCCATATTCCATGTTCATCATCAAGTTTAACTACTTTCGCCACAGTATACTCGGTTGTCGATAATGTTCCTATCTCACGAATATCATAAACGATTTCTTTAGACTGGGGCATTAACTCACATGCGGAAAGTAAAAACACTAGCGCTATGTAATAGAGATTTTTCATCACAACGCAGCAAGAGTCATCATTGTCATACCTGTTTTGAGCGCTTCCGGGTCTATATCAAATTTTGGATGGTGCACACCATAAATGATTCCTTCTGCTTCGTTACTCACACCAAGTCGAAAGAAGCATACAGGAACTTCTCGGGAGTAGTAAGAAAAATCTTCAGCAGTCATTCTTATCGGGAGGTCATGTACTTTCTCTTTTCCGAGAGATATAATCGCCTTCTCTTTTAGTTTTAATGTCTCCTCAGGATCGTTCATTAAGAATGGATATCCTTTATTTATTTCTAGATCTAGAGTAGCACCGTGTGACTCTACCAAAGCTTTTGACTTAATTTCTATGAGTTCATGCGCTCGTGCTCTCCATTTTTCATTCATCGTCCTAAAGGTACCCTTTATGTATGCTCGCTCAGGTATAACATTTGTTGCACCCAAAGCCTCAAAATGACCAAAAGATAATACACAAGGAATTTTCGGGTCGCAATCCCTACTTACAGTCTGTTGTAATTGAGTTATTAGATTTGCGCCGATCATGATTGGGTCAATACAGTTATGCGGCATCGCTCCATGCCCTCCTTTACCGTTTATTGTTATGTAAATCTCATCGCAAGAGGCCATATATAAGCCTTCCTTGAATCCGATATCACCTGCGGGAAGCTCAGGAAAAACGTGAAGTGCATACATTGATTTAACTTCAGGGTTTTTCATTACTCCATCTTTGATCATAAGTGTCGCGCCGCCAGGATTTTTTTCTTCACCTGGTTGAAAAATAAGCTTCACAGGTTGAGTAAGCTCATCTTTGATCGAAATTAATATCTCCGCAACTCCAAGCAGAACGGCAGTATGTACATCATGTCCACAGGCATGCATGATGCCAGGATTTTTTGATTTATAGTGCACTTCGTTTTCCTCCAAAATAGGCAGTGCATCTAGATCAGCTCTTAAGCCTACACATGGTGTGTCTTTGTCAAACCTTTCATCCGTAATCAAGGCGACCACTCCCGTTCCACCTATACCCTTTTCTGGTCGTAAACCAATTTCTTTAAGTCTATCATAGACGAAGTTCATAGTAGAGTGTTCCTCATAAGATAGCTCAGGATGAGCATGAAGATATTCACGGGTATCTTGTATCTTCTTAAAAAGATCGGTCGCTTTCGCTTTAATAGTATTTATCAATTTGCTATTCATTAGATAAGCTGTTATAACCAGAAAGAATCATTCGAAAAGATACATATGCCATGAGAAGACCGAAAGTAAGTTTCACTATTGCCGGTGAAATGCGTAATGCTATTTTTGAGCCAATGTAGCCACCTAAAACAAAAGTAAATGCAATGATTAGTCCAAATTTCCAATTGATATTTCCTGAACGCCAATAGTTATTTACAGCAAGAATACCAACTGGAAGTAAAAGAATAAAGAGACTAGTTCCTTGGGCTTCATGTTGAGTCA
>JALRKF010000096.1 GCA_023254905.1 Crocinitomicaceae bacterium
TGGGGTCGGAGAAGGAATTGAAGATCTTCAACCCTTTGACGCTGAACGCTTTGTCGATACTTTTTTTGAAGTTTAATAATGAGAACAAAATCTATCCGCCCGTAGAAAATCAATGTGGTTACCCTGGGGTGTCGCAACATCATTTGCTATCGGCGCATTACTTCGAATTCTGTCTTCTTGAGCGTTTTCATTTGAACTGTAGTCAGATTCGATCTTATTAATTGTATTGACGGATCCCAACCTATCTTCTTTATCGTCAGATTCAAGACTCTGATTGACTTTCAAGGTCTTTTTCTCCATTTGCTGAGTATATTCAATCTTTTTCTCCAAAGCCGACTCCGCAACTTTATCGATCTCAGAGTTCAAATCAATACTTTTATCAATATTATCTAAGTTGGTGAGATATTTTTCTGTCTCCTCATTGTAGTTCTTTCTAGAAACCTCATCCCATTTCTTCGCACTTTTTTCAAGAATCTCAGCGTTTAGTTCACGATTTCGCGAAAGCCCCTCTTGAGCTTCATTAGCAATCGCCTCTTTCGATTGAACTTCTTTGTCTTTTTGATTTAAGGAACGATTTTCGATCAGATTCATGTAATCCTCCTTGTCAACAAGATAGCTATTGATCTTTTTGAACTCCTCTGTATTCTCGATTGCATTATCATGTCCTTCTGCATACTTCCTCTCATAATTCGTCTCTATTTTATCAATGCTAACATGTGTTTTTTGCGTCTCAATTTCCTCTTTACGCCGCGCTGATTCGTACTCTGTATTTGCATCTATTTCAATCTCCCCTGCAAGTCGCGCTGCATTTTCTCTTGATTCATAATCATCTACTACCCCAGAACGAACTCCTAAATCTATATTGATTAGTTCTTGGTCTGCATAAATATTCGCACCTTGTTCCGCATTCATTCTCTGCGCAAGAGCCTTCTCTTGGGCTACGTTATAATTTTCTATGACATTTGTATTATCCAGATAAACCTCTTTCTTAACGCCGTAATCAATTCCATATTCCTGATCGATTATTTCGATCAATTCATTATTTCCAATTGTTTCGCGATACTCTAGTTGGATTTCATTTTTTGTACTTCTTTCTAACTCAGTCATCGAACCTTCAATAGTTACAGCATTATCATACAAGCGCTCAGTATCATCAACAGAACGTGTAATTATTCCTTGCGTGATTTTGTAGATTTCATTTGTCGTTTCTTGATGATCAGCAGTTTTCTTGTTTGCCAAATCAACCTCAACAGCAGTTATTCCATCCATCGTTGTCAGAACGGCTCCAGTTTTGTTTCTTGAACGCTGATCTTCCGCTTTTCTTAGTAGTTCTTCTCCTTCAAGAATGGACCCGGAAAAAGGAACTCCTAAATCCTTTAAATCCTCCGAATCCTGAATAACAGGATTCAAAATGTTTTCTATTTCTATTAATTTCAGCTGAGGATAAGGATCATTAGACCTCTTATCCTTTGCCATAACATAATAATCACGAGCTTCCTCATAGTTTTCATCATCAAAATTTTTATCTGCAGCTGCTAGAATATTTTGATATTTTTCTTCCTCCTCCGCTAGTTTTCTCGCATTTCCGAATCTTATACTTTCATTCGATCTTTGCTTCGCGTATTTATCCCCTGGTATAATCAACAATGCCTCATCGTAGGCATTTTTTGCATCCATATATTTTTCATCATTGAAGAAATTATCTGCTTCTTCAATAGCTTCTTGATAAGCCTCTTTTTTTGCTTGCTCAGAAGCCTTTTGGTTTAAGATATCATCAAGAATCTGTTGTACTTCATCAATTTTATCCTTTGCAATTTGATCTTTTGGTTTAACATTCAGCGCATTTTTATATGCATTTAGAGCATTTTCATATGTTTCATTAATTACCCCCTTTTGACCTTCACTCATATATTGGTTATAAAGTGCCTCTCTCTCGGCTTGAGTTGCCCTCTCCGAAATCAATATTTCCATTTCCGCAATCCTAGTTGGTGGAAGTTGTTCATCAGGCTTAAGATCTTTTGCCTTAGTATACTGAATTTTGGCATCCTCAAATTGCTCAGATGCTGCGAATGACTCCCCATCAGCCATTAATTTGGCATACATTAGGTCTCTTTGCATTAATTCTTCGATAAGAACCAAAATTTCATCAGATCGTTTGTCTTGTGGTCTGTTTTGTTTTGCGCGAGAAACAAGCTCGCGCGCACGATCATAATCCCCGTTTCTCGCCTTATTTTCTGCTGTCGTCAGAATCTTTTCATAAAGTTTATCCGCATCCTTGTTCAATTCCTCTGCTAAACGTTGTGCTTCTGCAGCCTTTTCTACCGGCTCCCTCTCATTTGGCTTGACAGAAAGAGCATTATTGTAAGATTTAATTGCGCCTAGATAATCTTGTTTACTCATTAGATTGTCTCCATCATCCATAAACCCTTTATACTTGTTTTCCTTTTCAGTATTAGCCATCTCATTCGACATCAAAGATGCGATCTCATTCAATTTATCTTTAGGCTCTTGCCTATCTGGATATAACACAAGCGCGCTATTGTACTTTGCTTTACCCTGCTCCCAATTTTTGGCATTTACAGCCTGCGCACCTTCCGACATCAATTTATTGTACTGCTCAAGCTTTTTTTGATTGGCAGTCATTTCATTCAATTTTATACGCGCATCTTTCAATTTGATCTCTACCGCTACGACCTTTCTAATAACCAAGGCTTGACTGTATGCATCAATTGCATTTTGATAGCGTTCAGAGGTATATGCATCATCGCCCTCTTTGACGAGTCTACTGAACTCAATATCTTCAGCTTCATCACTCCTTTGATCATTTAATTTATTATTGGCTATTGCAAGCTTTTCTTTTGCAGCGAGATAATTCTCATCCAAGGCTAATACTCCTTCGAATTTTCCTATGGCAACTTCATAATTTTCCCCTGCCATGGCTTGATCTCCCTCTTTCATGAGTTTTTCGATATTTTCAGCCAATTCCGCTAGATTTTTGAGATCATCAAGATTCCTCTTACATAACTCGATTTGATCCTTCGGATAAGCTTCTTCAGATTTTATATCGAGAGCCTCCTTGTATTTATTGATAGCATTTTCATATTTCCTAGCCTTGAAGAAAGCATCGGCCTGATCTATTAACTTTTTATATTCCGCATCTTTTTGTGCTTTATCAGCCTTCTCACTCAAGAGCTTTTCAATTTCGGAGATTTTATCTTTTGGATATTGTTCAGAAGGTTTTAGCTCTGAGGCTTCCAGGTATTTAATTTTTGATTTTTGAAGTTCTTCAGCAGTAAGTAATTGATCTGCTTCTTTAATCGCTAGGTCATATTTCGCCTGATTCTCTAATTCCTTCTTCCGTTTTTCAATCTCTAACTTAAGTAATGAGATTTGATCCTTCGGATATTGTTCATCCTTTTCAGCTATCGCCTCATTATACTTTGTAATTGCTTCTTCCAATTTATCATTGTCTCTTAATTGATCGGCAGCTTCTATTAATTCATTGTACTTCGCATTAGCCTGTTGTTCGGCTAATTGTGCTTCTTTCTGAGCCTGGATCAATGCATCCAACTCATCTAATTTCTCAATCGGATATTCTGCCTCAGGTTTGTACCTCAAAGACTCCTCAAACTTCTCTACTGCCTTTTCGTACTTCTGTTGAGCAAAATACATATCACCAGCTGTAATTGCTTGGTTATATTTTGTCTCTTTCTCTGCTGCCTCTCTCTCTGATTTAGCTAATAAGTTTTCAATCTTCTTCTTTGTACTATTACTCGCTGCTCGATCAAAATCTAGAATGAAATTGTTTTTATCCCAAAAAAAGCTCGCCACAGGCTCGGTATCTAGAAATTCAAAATTAGCATTCTCTCTTTCTGCGAAAAGATCTATATCTAAATCAGGAATTGGGACTTCATTTCCTGCGGGTAGGTCTTCATCATTGACATCACTCAGATCTAATTGGATTTTCTTCGTAACATACCCTACTTTCGAATAAACGAGCGTATACTTTCCTACTTTTGGTCCTGATCCTTGTAATTGGTAACGACCATTACTTGATGTTTTTGAGGAACTCAGCTCTGAACCATTATGTAACAATGAAACTTTTACTCCTACTAGTTTGTTACTGTTGTCCTGATCCGATATTCTGCCACGAACAGGAATTGTTATATTTTGAGCATCTGCGATACTCATTGCAAGAAGGGTTAAAAGAAGAATAAAATACCTCATGTCATAATGTTTAAACGTATCTCTGTACAACCTGTTACAGAAATGGTTTAATTTTAGACGCAATCATAATACAAATATGTGCAAAATTGTTCAGATTTAATCGTACGTAGAACATGCTAGACATAGAAAAATTGAGCTATTGGGAGCTAAAATCCTATTTTCGAGACATTGATTTTTTAATCATAGGAGCTGGCATTGTCGGATACAGTGCTGCCCTTCATTTAAGAAAAAGCTATCCAAAAAGTAAAATCCTAGTAATAGAAAGAGGGTATTTACCTTCGGGAGCGAGCTCAAAAAATGCCGGGTTTGCCTGCTTTGGAAGCGCTACGGAACTGACTGAGGACCTTTCTAAATTTAATGAATCGACAGTTTGGGAGACAGTAAGTATGCGTTGGGAAGGGCTTAAATATTTGAGAAGCCTCATTGGAGATCAGTCATTAAAACTTCAATTAAAGGGTTCTTGGGATCTGATCACCACGAATGATATTGAATTAAAAAATATAACTGAATCAAAACTTGATTACCTTAACAAGCGCCTGAAAAATATTACAGGAGAAAACAATGTTTATTCAATAGACAATCATACACAAGAAAAGTTTGGTTTTGCAGGGATTCATAGCTCTTTTCGAAATAGATTAGAAGGACAAATCGATACAGCTTCTATGAACAGAGCTTTTTACAAAAAAAGCTTTGAACAGGATATTATGACATTATTCGGCATAGAAGCTATTGATATCAATGGGAATACTGTACTATCTAACCTTGGTGAAATAAAGGCTAAATCCATCGCAATATGTACGAACGGATTCGCTCAACAATTTCTTCCTGAAAAAGATATTTTTCCAGCGCGAGCACAAGTTTTAATAACAAAACCTTTGGATCAAGTCCCATTTGAGGGTACATTCCATTATCAAATGGGCTATTATTATTTCCGCAATATTGATCAAAGAGTGCTTTTTGGTGGTGGGAGAAACCTGGATTTTGAAGGAGAAAAAACTACAAATTTTGAAACTACACACCTTATTCAAGAAAAACTTGAATTACTCTTACGAGAGGTAATTTTGCCGTCTACTTCATTCGAAATAGAACATCGATGGACAGGTGTTATGGGGGTCGGTGAAACGAAAAAGCCTATTATCGAGCATATTCAAGATAATACCTTTTGCGGGGTTAGACTTGGTGGTATGGGAATAGCAATTGGAACACTCGTTGGAAAAAAACTTGCAGAAATAATATCAGCCTAAGAATAGTGTTTATTTTTAGCGAAAATATTGGAAAATGAAGAACACAGCATTGACAGATACACATGTAAGATTAGGCGCGAAAATGGTTCCTTTTGCAGGATATAATATGCCTGTACAGTATGAAGGAGTTAATATTGAGCATGAGACAGTAAGAGAAAATTTGGGTGTTTTCGATGTTTCACATATGGGTGAATTCTTCATAACGGGACCAACAGCAATGGATCTTATACAGTATGTTACAACAAATGATGTATCAACAATGACTCCTGGTCGTGCTCAATATAATTGTATGCCCAATGGAAATGGGGGGATAGTAGATGATCTAATCGTATACATGATTGAGGAAAATAAATATTTACTTGTCGTTAATGCGTCTAATATTGAGAAGGATTGGAATTGGATCTCTCAACACAATTCATTCGACGCTGAAATGTGCGATTTATCTGATGAATACTCTTTATTGGCAATACAGGGACCAATGGCGGTTGATGCAATGCAGAGTCTTACGTCTCTAGATCTTGCAGGTATTAAATATTATCATTTCGAAGTCGGTCCATTTGCAGGAATTGAAAACGTTATCATTTCAGCTACTGGATATACAGGTTCGGGTGGGTTTGAAATTTACTGTAAGAATGGAGAAGTGAAGCAAATTTGGGATAAGGTCCTTGAGGCTGGAGCATCTTATGGGATCAAACCAATTGGACTTGCGGCGAGAGACACACTTCGATTGGAAATGGGGTTCTGCCTTTACGGAAATGACATTGATGATAGTACCTCTCCGTTAGAAGCAGGACTTGGATGGATCACTAAATTGAATAAAGGCACATTCATCGATAGTGAGCGATTGGCGGCGCAGAAAGAGGCAGGAGTAAAAGAGAAACTCGTGGGATTTGAACTAATTGACCGCGGAATTCCAAGACACGATTACCCTATCGTTGACAGGGAAGGAAAGAAGATCGGACGTGTAACATCAGGAACAATGGCCCCTACTGTTAAAAAAGCGATAGGATTAGGATATGTTACAAAAGAATACGCTGGTGTCGATTCAGATATCTTTATAGAGGTAAGAAATAAACGACTCAAAGCGAAGGTAGTAAAACCACCGTTCTACAAGAAATAATAATTAAGGAGCCCTCTTCGGGCTTTCTTTTTATGATTCAGTTACCGTTTTCAATCGCTCATTCTTCGGAACGAACAACAATGCGATCAATCCTACACAGAAAAAGGCTGCCACAGCAAAGATTGAATAGCGAATAGATCCAAGCGCGTATTCAAGGAATCCGAAAGAGAAAGTTCCAATTACAATACCAACTTTCTCTGCTACGTCATAGAAAGAGAAAAAACTGGCATGATCGGTTGTCTCTGGCAAGAACTTTGAATATGTAGATCTTGATAACGCTTGAACCCCCCCCATTACTAAACCAACCATTGCCGCGAGGAAGTAAAACTCGTTTGGTGTTGTCACTATATAGGCTGCAGCGCAGATTCCAATCCAAATAATCACGGACAATCCTAGAGTTTTAACATTACCTAAGAAACCAGAAAGTCTTGACATTACAAATGCACCTACCGCTCCTAAAATTTGAATTAACAAGATTGCAATGATTAGCCCTACATCTCCTCCACCTTCTGACCAATCAACTTCTTTTTTGGCAAATATCACCGCCATTAGCATCACGGTCTGTACACCGGTGTTATAAAAGAAGAACGACAATAAGAATCGCTTCAAACGGTATGTTTTTCTAAACTGCTTGAATACGATCTTTAATTCTTTGAAACCTCTCCAAACAATACCTTTCTCGACTTTTTTCTTGAATACGTTATTTGGAAGAACTGAATAAGTAAATTGACTAAATCCAATCCACCAAATTCCAACTAATAAAAAGCAAAAGCTCGTGTATTTCTCATCGATGAACATTATGATCGATAAACAAATCACCAATAGTAACATACTTCCGATGTATCCCATTGAGAAACCCCTTGCTGAGATCTTATCATGATCTTCTGGCTCTGCAATCTCTGGAAGGTATGCGTTGTAGAACACCAAACTGTTCCAGAATCCAATACTCGCTAAAAACACCGAAAGCATTCCAACTTCTAACGGAACCATGTCAAAGAAATATAGCGACATACAGGATACGGCACCCAAATAACAGAAGAATTGCATGAAGCGCTTTTTATTACCCGAGTAATCCGCTACACCCGAAAGCATAGGAGAAAGGAATGAAACAACCAAAAATGAAGCTGATAAAACATAACTGATAAGCACCGAAGACGAAAGTTCAGCACCAAAAAAATCAACTGTAACAGACATTCCCTCGGGAAGCGCTTCCAGATTATTTTCCTCTAAAAAATGCTTGGTTGTAATATTATCGTAGAAAATCGGAAAAATTGCAGAGGAAATTACCAAATTGTAAACTGAGTTCGCCCAATCGTACATTACCCAGCCTCTGATAATTCGTTTATCCCCTTTGATCATATTGCTACTCCTTTCCGTCTAAATAAGACTGAAGATAGCTAAAATGTTCATTTAATACCCCTTCTTTCGTAGTTTCAGTAGCCTTATCAATAATTCCCAAAGGATCGCCATTCAATAATTGAGGAATTACCTCTTTCATTAGTTCCTCACCAAAATCTTCCGAGGCATCCAAAGGCAATTCACAAGGTAAATTGTCAACAGCCATTACAGCAATTACTCCATCTTTCATAAAATGATCCTCAGTTTCTGTAATTGGATTATAACCGTAAATCGCCTCTCCAATTTTTGAAGGACGAATGGTACAAGCTACAGGTCCGTCAATGTCGCACGAAATATCTGCAACTACGCTTAGAGCGGTATTTGGATCCTTCAAATCTTCTCTCGTTAGAATAAAGTCAGCTCTGCTATTCCAGTAATGACATGGAATATACATGTTTGCTACATCAGCAAATTTCTTGAATGATGATCTGTAATGCTCAGGCTTATTGTAGAATTCATGTTTGGAAAATTTTCCTCCATCACGTCTTTCGAAATAATCCTCTACATCCAAATGTGTGAAAACAGGCATCGAAAAATCCTGTGCTAAAAATTCTTCGGGTGAAACTTCTTTAAGTCCGAGTGATGCGATGATCTCCCTTGCGCCATGTCCTACCCTGCCAAAACCTGTTAAAACGATCTTTGTATTTGCAGGTAATTTCACCTTCTTAAGCTCCTCTTCGACCTCCAACCTGTTCTTACACAAATGAGCTGGTTTCAACTCATAAATACTATGTTTTAATCCAAAAGTGATAAAACCGTTATAACAACCCACAATTCCAGCGTACCTGCCAAATCCGATAATCCTTCTTCCTGTTGTATCTTTCAATACCTCGTAATCTATGAGCTCAATATTTTTTTGGATAATTGCTCTTAATAGCTCCCTATTGTAAGGTTGTTTCTTTATTGTATGTGAGAAGAACATAAATTTCTTGTTGGGAATCAAGTCGCTGATATTCACTTCTTTAACACCAATAATTAGGTCGCAATTTGATAGGTCCTCATTTAGTAATATTCCTTCAGCCGCATACTCTTTATCTCCATACGCTCTTATTGGACTTGGCTGCACCACAATCTCTAGGTCGTTATGAATATTCATTAACTTTCGGCATTGCTTCGGAGTAAGTGGTACACGTTTATCTGGTGGTACTTTTCCTTCGCGAATAATTCCGATTGTTAATTTTTTTTGACTCATTTTGATAGTGGCTTCTCTAGTAAATAATTATCTATTAGCTCTCGTACACAGGCCTGACCTCCTTTACCCGTCAATACTACGTCACAAGATTTTTTCACTTCATTCACCGCATCCATCGGACATGCGCTAAATCCTGCTTTTCTGATGATCGAGAGATCGTTGATATCATCACCAATAACAGCAACGTTCTCATAACTCAATCCAAGCGATGCAATATGCTCATCCAAAATATTAATCTTTGGATCACGACCTACATAGCAAAACTGAATAC
>JALRKF010000106.1 GCA_023254905.1 Crocinitomicaceae bacterium
AAGTTATTCCTCCATCAATACTGACATGCACCGTTCCATAAGATGTTCCTGCTGCACCTGTACACAAATACCAAAACTCTAATGAAACCGAAGAAGCCAATGAAGCATCAACCCCTGCTGCCAAATCTGCATTTTGCAAACTGGCGGATCCTGTATCAAAATTAGCATTACAGGCATTTAAAAAACTACAGCCTAATCCACTCATAATATGCATATAATTGGTGTTCCCTCCCGGTTGATTCGGGGTGTCTGTTACAAAGCCGCCTCCAAAGTAGGTGTTATTCACAATCCAAGCATTGTCTCCAGAACCGTTAAAACTCCAATTAGAATTCCCAGATTCAAAATCATCCTGAAACAGTGTTGTTTGTCCTGCCGAGGAAAATGATAAAAATAGGGCGCTAAGCGCTGATAGTAGTAGTTTCTTCATTATGAATAATTTAGTGTCCGATAAAATAGTTATTTCTACTCTTCGCGTTACCTTTTCGAACGAAAAAAGTCTTTTATGAGTTGTCCGCATTCTCTTTCTAATACTCCCCCCACTATTTCTGTCTTAGGGTGGAATATGTTTTTTGCCAGGTGTGTGGCGCCCCTATTTTCATCTATTGCTCCAAAAACTATTTTACTTATTTGTGACCAAAATAGGGCGCCCGCGCACATTACGCAGGGTTCTAGTGTTACATAGAGTGTGCAATTCTTGAGGTATTTACCTCCTATGTGATTTGACGCAGCGGTAATCGCTTGCATTTCTGCGTGCGCTGTTACGTCGTTTAAAGTCTCCGATAGGTTGTGGCCCCGAGCTATTATGGTGTTCTCTGACACAATAATTGCCCCGACAGGCACCTCATCTTTATCAAGTGCCTCCTCTGCTTCTTTTAAAGCGAGTTTCATAAAGTGCTCGTCTGAATATGGTTCAATCATCAACTTCTTTTTGCTAATTAAATAATTTATTTAATGTGCTCACAATTTAATTACATTCGTATATGGCAACTAGCATCCCTTTTCTTTCTCCTGGTGACACAGTAGGTATCTGCGCGCCAGCGAAAGCAATTGAAGAATCATTGGTTAATGAGGCGGTTTCATTTCTAAAATCAAATGGGTTCAACTCTTTTATTACGCCGAACTGTTGCGGACGTCATAATTATTTCTCTGGAACAATTGCAGAGAGACTCTCCGATTTTCAGCTACTTTTAGACAACCCTGAAATTAAGGCAATTTGGTGCGCAAGAGGCGGATATGGGACTGTCCAAATAATGGATCTTTTGAATTGGGCTTCTTTTATACGATCACCCAAATGGATCTTAGGTTTTAGTGATATCACTTTTATTCATGGAAAACTTAATCGACTCGGGTATCCAAGTGTTCACTGCACGATGCCGCTGAATATTCCTTCCAACTCAGGTGAAGCAAAATCTACATTACTCGATAGCATACAAGGGAAGAGTTATGAAATAAAAACTTTTTCAGACCCCAACAACCGAACAGGAAGTGCCGAAGCCGAAATTATCGGAGGAAATCTTTCCATTTTACAGGCTTTGGCCGGCACAGATGATCAACCCAATTTTCACAATAAAATTCTCTACATCGAAGACCTTTGTGAGCACCTCTACTCTATCGACCGCATGATGCAGTCACTGCGAAAATCAGGTGCTCTATCTGTTATATCGGGTCTGATCGTAGGTGGTATGACAGAGTTGAAGGATACTAACCCTGGATTTGGTATGGGTGTTGAGCCTCTCATTCTGGAATATTTTCAATATCGTAATATTCCTGTCGCCTTTAATTTTCCAGCAGGGCATATTGATGACAACAACGCAATTGTGTTCGGAAGAAAAGCATTTTTTGAGGTCTCAAAAGACGATGTTTGTTTATCCTTTTAACTTGGTTATTTAGATAGAGTCTAAATAAGGTGGGGGTTAGTCCAATAACTCTTATACTATGTAAATTTGTGCGGATAAAAATATTTACAACACACTTACCAAAATGAGTAAATCAGCAATTTTGTCTTCGTCGATCGCAAAAAAATGGTGGATGGCGCTGACAGGACTCTTCCTTTGTTTGTTCTTAGTTGGTCATCTTTTAGGAAATCTTCAACTAATATTTATTACTGGAGAAGAGGGTAGAATGGCCTTCAATGATTATGCCTACTTCATGACACACAACCCTGCAATTAAAATACTTTCGTATCTAACGTACTTCTCAATCCTCTTTCATGCGATTGATGGTTTGATGCTCACGATTCAAAACAAAAAAGCACGTCCAGTAAAATATGCCTACAATAAGCCTGGTGCGAACAGCTCAACTCCGTCTAGGTATATGGCTATTCTTGGAAGTGCTATTTTAATTTTTATCGTTTTGCATATGTCCAACTTTTGGGGGCAAATGCATTTTGGGGGAATAGAGCTTCATAAAGTAGCTATTGAAAACCCGATGGGAGGAGGTAATGAAGAATATTACATAAACAGAAATGGGGGGTTCTTGCCTGTGGCGTCTTTCGTTGATGGAGAAGATGGGGCGCCGGCCCAAATGGAAATTAAAAACGACACCAAGTTTTATAATTCACAATTTAATCTGAGTATGGGTGAAGGACAAAAAGATCTTCATTCACTGGTAATGGCTTTCTTCGGTCAAGACAAGTCGAAGTATGGTTTCGAAGCGAATAAAAACGCAATCGTCGCTGTGATCGTTTATGTCGTTGCTATGCTTGTGCTAATGTTCCATTTGTGGCATGGGTTTGCATCGGCCTTCCAAACATTGGGTGCTAAAAATGAGCGCTTCACTCCTATTATCGAGAATTTTGGAAAAGCATTTTCAATGTTGGTACCGATAGCATTTGCTATCATTCCGATCCTTATTTATCTGAACAAATAGAATTGAAATAATACAAGATATGTCAGTATTAGACTCGAAGATACCTGCTGGTCCAATTAAAGATAAGTGGACTAATCACAAAAACAACATTAACGTAGTTAACCCTGCGAACAAACGTTTGATAGACGTTATCGTAGTAGGAACTGGTCTTGCAGGAGGTTCTGCTTCAGCTTCGCTTGCTGAGCTAGGATACAACGTAAAATCATTCTGCTTCCAGGATTCACCAAGACGTGCACACTCGATTGCTGCACAAGGGGGAATCAACGCTGCAAAGAATTACCAAAATGACGGTGACAGTATTTACCGTCTTTTCTACGATACTGTGAAAGGTGGTGACTACCGTGCTCGTGAGGCAAACGTTTACCGTCTTGCAGAAGTTTCAGCAAACATTATTGATCAGTGTGTTGCACAAGGTGTACCATTTGCACGTGAATATGGAGGTCTTCTAGATAACCGTTCATTTGGGGGTGTACTTGTATCGCGAACATTCTACGCTAAAGGTCAGACAGGGCAGCAGTTGTTGCTTGGTGCATACTCTGCTATGAACCGTCAGATCGGTAAAGGAAAGATCAAAATGTACAACCGTCATGAAATGCTTGAATTAGTGATCGTAGACGGTAAGGCTAGAGGTATCATCGCTCGTAACCTGGTAACTGGAGAGTTAGAAAGACACTCAGCACACGCTGTAGTTATCGCTTCAGGAGGTTACGGAAACGTCTTCTTCCTTTCAACAAACGCAATGGGATCGAATGTAACTGCAGCGTGGAGAATCCACAAGAAAGGAGCTTACTTCGCGAACCCTTGTTATACACAGATCCACCCGACATGTATTCCTCGTTCAGGAGATTATCAATCCAAGTTGACACTAATGTCAGAGTCTCTTCGTAATGACGGAAGAATCTGGGTCCCTAAAAACATGGAAGACGTTGAGGCGATCCGAAAAGGAACGAAGAAGCCAACGGATCTTTCAGAAGAAGAAAGAGATTATTACTTGGAGAGAAGATACCCTGCATTCGGTAACCTAGTGCCTCGTGATGTTGCTTCACGTGCAGCCAAAGAAAGATGTGATGCGGGATACGGTGTAAACGAAACTGGAGAGGCTGTTTATCTTGACTTCTCTTCTGCAATCATGCGTTACGGAAAGGAAAAAGCTACCGTTGATGGTGAGTACAATGCTTCTGAAGACCGCATCCGTGAGCTTGGTGAAGGGGTTGTTGAAGCGAAATACGGTAACCTTTTCCAAATGTATGAAAAGATCACAGATGACAACCCTTACAAAACACCGATGAAGATCTACCCAGCGGTGCATTACACAATGGGAGGTGTTTGGGTTGATTATAACTTGATGACAACAATTCCTGGGTGCTACGCGGCAGGAGAGGCTAACTTCTCTGACCACGGAGCAAACAGACTTGGAGCCAGTGCCTTGATGCAAGGTTTGGCAGATGGTTACTTTGTATTACCATACACTATTGGTGACTACTTAGCGGATGATATACGTACTGGACCTATTTCTGCTGAAACAGCAGAGTTTGAAGAAGCTGAAAATGCGGTAAAAACACGTCTTGA
>JALRKF010000129.1 GCA_023254905.1 Crocinitomicaceae bacterium
ACGACCCGTGCTGGGTTTAATCTCAAGCAAGGCACCGTACTCATTCAGTTCCAAGGTGCGGTAGTGTAGGCGGGCAGGTTTGCTGCCTGCTTTAGGATGGTCGAGTACCACAGATTTTTTTGCGGCTTTATCTGTAAAGAGATGGTGTTCTAAAACTCCTTTTGAGGGGCTTGGTGGCGCAGAGGTAATCGCTAGGTAGGTTTTTTGAATCTTTCGATCTGCAAACCATTGGTTCAGTTGCTTGAGGGTGCTTTTCTTTTTCGTTAAGATAAGGAGACCACTGGTTGGTTTATCTAAACGATGAGGCAACCCCAAAAAGCACTTACTATGATTTCTAGTCAAATAGGTATGACTGAGGGATTCAATAGACTTGCTTTCGTAAAGATTATAATCGGTAACTATACCGCTAGGCTTGTTGACTAAAAGTAGAATTGAGTCTTCATATACAATCTCTAAAGAAGACATTATTACTACAGCTTTTTATAAAATTTAGCTGGAGATCCATACCACACTTCGTTGGACGGAACATTGGCTCTAACTTGCGAACAAGCCCCGATAATGGCGTTGTCGCCTATGCTAAATCCAGGCATTAAAGTGACATTTGCTCCAATTAATACATTGTTGCCTACGCCTTCAACTACTTTAACATTGCCTTCTTGTAGATTAGGGGTGTCTGTTAGCACAAACCCATATTTTATAGTACTGTTCTCTCCAATAGTTGCATTGGCTGATATTGTGCACCGACTACCCATAGTTGTTCCCCTACCGATAGTAACATTCTCACGAATTTCGCAGTATGCGGTAAATTTGCAATTAGAGCCTATTTTGGCTCCTTTTCTAACGATACAAAAAGGACCTATTTGGGTATTATCGCCTATTTCTACATTGTCTTCGACATATGCTAATTCGTGAATTTTTGCTGTTTTCGAAATCATTTTCTTGAACTTTTAGATTTTGGTTTTGGCATCCCACTAGGGTGCGATTTTGTCTTCAGTTGTTTAGCAGGAACACCTACTAAAGTAGATCCCACTTCTGTATTGTCTTTAGTCACAACAGCGCCTGCTCCAACTATGGTTTCTGGCTTCAATTTAACCTTTGGCCTAAACACTGCAGAGGAACCAACAAAACAGTAGTCTGCAATTTTTGTATTTCCGCCAGTAATTACATTATTAGCGAAGTGGACATAATTGCCTATTTGTGTACCATGCCCTATTCGCGATCCTGGGGCAAGCAAGGTGTGATGGCCTATTCTTGTTTTTTCATTAATTGACCCTCTGACTACAACAGAGTGTGCACCCAGGAAAGAATAGGCACCGATTTCAACGCCACCTATCTGTGGCTGAATTATTTTCTCTGTTTCGCTTTCATTCCAGATCCATGCAACTCCTCGTGCTCCAATTACTGAGCCGCTATCGATGTGTACATTGTTTTGAATTTCGGAATTATCATTGATGGTACAATGCGATTTAATGATGCAGTTATCACCGATAGTCGCCTTGCCAATAACGCAGAAGGCATCTATTTGAACGTTTTTTCCAATTTTGGCATCCTCGTGAATTACTGAAAGTGGTGATATATGACCATTAGACTTTTCTTCGTGAAAATGAAGGAGGATTTCATAAAAAACAATCTGAGGATTGGCATCAATATAAATAGGAATATTTCCATGGCCTGCCGACTTGATTTGATTGTTCTGGTTCACTAATAAAAGTGAGTCGGTTATTGGAAACTTCATTTCATCTCCTAGGTAAAAGTAGAAGCCATTACTAATGGGCTCGAAAATCGAGGCAAAGGTGAAGGACTTATCTTCAGGATAGGATTTTGGAATATGGAATGATATCTCTTGCTTTTTGAAGAATTGAATTAATTCATTAACGGTGATATGGTACATATTCTAGTTTTTTGGTGTGAGCTATGATTTGCTCTTGTATTGAAATGGGCAATGTCATTTCTGCAGGCTTTTTAAATATAGAATAAACGCCCCTATCATACCTTTCTTTGGAATCATTTAGGAATTCATCCACCTGTACATCAAAACTTAACCCAATCCAATTAAGTAGTTTTTGAATTTCGTTGCTTCCGTCTTGAATAAGATTCTCATATTCAACAATACGAACCTTATTTGGAAAACGCAGGGCATTTTCTCGATGAATTTTTTCTGCTCTACGCCATCCGTCAAAACCAAAAAATTCTTCAGATCTATTTTGATTCTTGGATGTTGCATAGAGCCATTCTTTTTCAATTACCCAATCCGGCGAAAACTCTCTTGGTGCATTATACCACGAGTTTATAACCTGAACAGGATCTCTTGAAAGAAAAACAATCTTTACTTGACCAAGTTCTAACATCCTTTTTGCGAGGTGGTGGTATCTTACATTCTTATAAACTAAGAATTCAGGGTTTTCTTTCGAAAATGTATGGTTGGGACATACAAATTCACTCTTGGCATGTTGCAGGTTATAATGAAAAGAATCAAGTTGATTCAAAGTAAAGTCCTCTTTAAGATAATCTTTGAATTCATATGAGAAAAGGGGTTGATATCTGTAAAGGACTCGGGGGTGTGAATTGAGTATTTGACCAAGCCATGTTGTGCCAGAACGTGGCAGACCAAAAATGACAATTACGGGATTTTGATTCATCATGATACTAATTCATAGTAGTCTAGCCGGCATTTGATCTCATCGGTAGGTAAATTAGCGAGTAGATGGAATATCGACAATCTGTCCTCGGGATGCTCGCTTGTCATATTCAAAAACTTCAAGTTTATACCATGTTCCAAAAAAGACTTGTTTTCATAAATATCCCTACCTCCAATAGCGTTAAAATACTCGCTGCCTTTACAATTTTTAACGATTTCGATTATTCCTTCTGTCCTAGGTTTATCGGTCATGCCAATACTTGTGTTCAAGAGCTTTGTATTCATTCCTAAGTAGGAGTGAATGTTTTTGATAATCTGGAAATTTAATTCTGCAAGACTTTGTGGTTTCATGGAGATAGCTAGATCAAATATTTCAATCGCCTTCTGGAAAAATGGAGTCTTTTTGTATTGATGTTCTAATGTTGATCGAAGTTTAATCAAATCTTTACTTTGAAGATCTACTTTAATTTCCCTCGTGTTTAAATTTTGTGAAGCTCCTAATAAAGGCACTCTTATAATTTGATTGCCCTGGATGGTATTCTTGTGCATGTAGCCTTTCTTGATAAACTTAGCATGGTCCATATTTACCCATATATCAACGGCGTTTATAAGTTGGAAATACCCTAGATAAGGGAAAAAGTAAGGCTGCATTACTGCTACTTTCATAAGCTACTTGAAACGAGGCTTTCGTAACCCTGATTAATTCTATTTTCACTGAAATAAACTAATGCGGCACTTCGATTAGTTTCTTTTTCGTTGTCTGTCAAAGAAGACGCCCAGTCTTCTGTTCCAATATCATTTAAAGTGAAATAAATAAAGTGATTGCTTTTTAAATAGGGTATCAATAAACTATTTGGATGAAGAAAAACTTTTATCCCAAGAAGCATTGAGATGAAAATAGAATTTCCAGCTTCTTGACGCACATGGCCAAAAATAGCGATGCTCATTCTGTTGAGTAAATGGTAATATTCCAGTCTTGAAATAAAATCTAATTGAGGCTTCCAACGATTCTTAAATGTCGCTTCCCCAATTTCATTTACAACTTTTATATGAACATCATCTCCATAGCTGAGTATAGGGTGCATAATCATTGTACCATCATCATGCGTGCGCAGTGCTTCGATGATCTCTAGATGATTTCCGGATCTTGTTCCACTGTGATTTAGCAGAATTCTTAAGTTTTGATCTGTAGAATTTTTATCGGGGACATTTTTTACATAATCTATCTCAGACTTAGAAAACGAACCATATTGGAAGAATTTAAAATGAGCATTGGACTGAAAATGCTTTTTGAATAAGTCAAAATCGCCAATATTCCAGAATCGGAATGTAGTTAATCGGTACTTTACAAAAGATGAAAAAACAGTATGGTAGTATGCTAGTCTGATTACTCGAGTAAATCGATGGAACAAAGTTTTTCCCTTTATGTTGGGTAAGATTTTTTTGGAATTAGATGAAGAAGGGATTAATTCCAATTTATGGAATACCATTAGTAATTCATATAAATCACTACCAAAGTATATCCAATGAACTCTTGCACCTGGTGCATGTTTTTGAATCCATCGTATTTTCTGATATGTCATGAAATGAACATATACATCATCTATTTGCCCAAAAGATTCTCTCCAAGACGTTGAATTGAAGATGGTTTCGCTGGGTTGAATAAACTGGTATGGTTCTTCTTTTCCGAACACGACACATATGCAGGCACCATGATGCTCTTCATATCGTTCAATGAAACGAGGAAGAAATTTTTCATCGTTAATTAAGTGAACCGCGGTAGCCATTAGACGTGTAAATTAATTGTATTTCAAAAGTACAATTCTAGATTGAGGATAATCTATACATACCAAAGTGAAGTTCTCATTTGCTAACGGTGATTTTGACCGACACCAATCGTATTCAAGTTTTTGTCAAATATTCCCGCGCTGGAAGACGTTGTACCCTCATTAATGATTAGAATGTAAGTGGCTATTAACAAGGGTGAATTCAGATGAGTATCGATACAATATAATCGGTCCATGAAATGAACTTAGACATTTTCATTTGCCTATCTTGCTGTAGACATTAAAGTATATTGTAATGAGTGAGTTTTGGGCTGAACTTGTAGGAACGGCATTATTACTTTTAATCGGAAATGGGGTCGTTGCGAATGTTGTTTTAAAAAACACCAAGGGTTCTGCTGATCCAGGTTTTTGGGTCATGATCACGACTGCATGGGGTTTAGCTGTTTATGTTGGTGTTGTAGTTGCTGGGCCATACAGTGGCGCTCATCTAAATCCAGTAGTAACACTTGCGTTATGGCTTGACGATGCGATGAATTCAGCTCAAGCAATTAAATATGTGTTGGCACAACTTTGCGGTGCGGCTCTTGGTACCTCTCTTAACTATCTATTTTACAAACCTCATTACGACTTAACCACAGATAGTGACGCCATCAGAGGGTCATT
>JALRKF010000069.1 GCA_023254905.1 Crocinitomicaceae bacterium
AATGATAAAACGGGTTCCTACGTTAAAGAGTTGGTTAAATTACAAGTTCAATGAACATTTTAGATTTGGTAATTATCATAAAGTGTGGCATAACGAATATGAAAAGAATTATATTTGTTTGTCTTAAACTAACATGTATGAAGAAAACAATACTATTCATTTTATTTGTCGGGATTAATGTGATAATTTTCGCACAGGGACAATTAGGAAATAGCGATTTTGAACAATGGGAATCTGTAGCTGGTGCTGAGGAGCCCGTTAATTGGAATAGCTTTTTATCTGCTTCCGGTCCTTTTAATTGGGCTGCTGCAAATCAATTAGAGCAATCTGCTGACGTACCGACAGGGTCTAGCGGTACAAAAAGTGCACGAATATTTTCTCGATCTACATTCGGCATTGTTGCGAATGGCAACCTGACTATTGGCCAAATTAACATGGGGAGTACAACACCTTCTGATCCTAATAATTATAATTTTTCTAAGACTTCTGATGCAGACTTTTCAGAGGGATTAGTTGATGCGCCGGATTCCATTGCTTTTTGGGTCAAATTTAACCCAATTGATGGTAATTCGATGGCACGAGTAAAAGCAACTTTGCACGATGACTATGATTACAGAGATCCGGAGGATGCTGCTTCAGCCGATCATGTTGTTGCCATTGCAGAGTTGAATTACGGTTCTACAAATGGAAACTGGGTGCGCAAGTCGATTCCTTTTGATTACTCTGCTGGTACAACTACAGGAAATACGCACATTCTTATCACTTTTACAACAAATATGACTCCTGGAGGAGGTGCAGCAGATGATGAAGTCTTTGTTGACGATGTTGAGCTGATCTATAATCCAAACGATTTGAACGAATTGGAAAATAGCGTTTCAGTCTCGTTAGATAATATCAATAATACATTGAACTTTGATGGATTTGAAATTGAAGCTGGGCTATACGAAGTATACACTTCTTCAGGATCACTTGTTAAGTCTGGAAACCTTCAGAAATCTGTTGCATTCAATGAGGATCCAGGATTGTATGTAATACGCACAATTACCGGTATTACTTATTCAACACACAAGGTGATAAAGCATTAATTTCTGAAAAATAAATTTTGAAAGGCTGGGAAACCAGCCTTTCCGCTTTTGTTATGCGTTTATTTTTATCTCTTATATTCTCAGTTTTCTCAATTGTCTCATATGGGCAATCGGGAAAAATAGAAGGAATCGTTTACGATAATAAAGGAGAACCCATCATTGGTGCTACCGTTATTTATAAACAAGATGTAACAATAGGATCAACAACTGATTTTGATGGTAAATATTCTTTGGAGTTACCATCGGGTAAGGCAAGATTAATTTGCAGATATACGGGGATGATCACGGATACATTTATTGTAACAGTTGTCGAAAACAATGTCATTTCAAGAGATATCACATTAGAACCATTTGATGTTCAAGAGATAGATGAAGTAGAGGTAAAGGTTGGAAAGTTTGACCGCCCATTCGAAGATCAGACAGTTTCAATGGAAGTTCTCAAACCGGAACTCATTGAGAACAAAAATACACGCAGTATTGAAACAGCATTGGATCAAACTCCCGGTTTAAATATTCTTGATGGTGAACCACAAATACGCGGAGGCAGTGGATTCACGTTTGGAGTAGGATCCAAAGTTGCAGTTATTGTAGATGATATGCCTATGTTATCAGGTGATGCAGGAAGACCAGAATGGGGATTTATTCCAGTTGAAAACATTCATCAGATCGAGGTCATTAAAGGAGCATCCTCTGTATTATCGGGAAGTTCGGCTTTATCCGGAGCAATACATATTCGAACTAAGTATCCGTCTGCAAGACCTTTAACAAAGGTGAACGTATATACCGGAATGTATTCAAATCCATCGGAAGATGGCGCTGCGTGGTGGAACAACTTTCCTTTGATCACAGGAGCCAATATTTTACATAGTAGACAAATAGGTAATTTAGATGTTGTGGTTGGAGGTAATTTAAACTACGATCATGGTTATATTGGGCCACCTGTTACTGATAGTCTTGTTTTCGAGGATACGATCTCCAATTTTACAGAGCAACAAATGAGTCTAAAACGAGCGAGATTGAATTTTAATTTAAGGTATCGTTCCAAAAGATTTTCAGGACTTAATTACGGGGTCAATGGGAATTTTATGGTTTCTCAGTCTAATCTTGCTTTCGCTTGGTTAAATGATACTTCTGGCTTGTTCCAGGGATATCCGGGAGCAGTATTTTTGCAAGACCAGTTTATATTCAATGTAGATCCTTATCTAAATTTCTTTACACAGACTGATGGAAAGCATAGCTTCAGAACCAGAGTTCTACACGCGGATAACGAAATGACTGCAGGACAGTCAAATAAAGCGACAACACTTTATGGAGATTATATGTTCAGAAAAAGCTACAAAGAATTGAAAGATCTCGATTTTGTTGGAGGATTGACGGGTACTTATACGGATTCTTATGCAAGTTTATATGCTGGATCAGGTAGCCCAAATAATCAATTGCTAAATGTGTCGGCATATTCTCAAGTGGATACAAAGTGGAAGAATATTGTAAATGTTTCTATTGGTGGTAGACTTGAATATTTTCAGTTAAACGACACAATAACTGCTATGAAGCCTATTTTTAGAGCTGGTACGAGTTTGAAGCTGTATCAAGAGACCTATTTGAGAGCATCATATGGTCAAGGATTTAGATTCCCAACAATTACTGAGCGATTCATTAAAACAGGTGTTGGTAACTTCGGAGTTTTCCCAAATCCTGAGTTACAACCAGAGAGTAGCTGGAACGCAGAGGTTGGAATTAAGCAAGGATTAAAGCTTGGTTCAATTTATGGTTATTTGGATATCGCAGCTTTCTGGCAAGAATATCAAAACACAATAGAATATTTGTTTGGTTTCTGGGGAGATCCTATCGTGGATGGCTCCTCAATATTTGGATTCAAATTCCTGAATACTGGTGAGTCTAAAGTTATGGGGCTTGACCTATCCTTTTCTGGAAAAGCAAAGTTAGGAGAGGATGTATACTTAACATTCATGACTGGTTACAATTATATAGTACCTAAGACATTGAATCCTGATTACGAATATGCAACAGATAATACTCCCGGCAACCCAAAACCATATTCATACAATAATACATCTTTAGATTCCAGTTCTCAGATACTGAAATACAGATTTCTGCATAATGCGAAAGCTGACTTTGAATTATCCGTAAAGAAGAAATTCGCGATTGGTGTGAGCTTTAAATACTTCAGTAAGATTGTTAATATGGATGGGGTGATCCAGGAGTTCGAAGATGCAACACAAGGACCATTCGTTCAAACTATTCGATACATGGATTACTTTGCAAATCATAGATTCGGAAACCCGATCTTTGATGCACGTATTTCCTACAAAATCTCTGAAAAACACAAGATTGCGCTGATCAGTTCGAATTTATTAAATAGAACGTTTTCTCTGAGACCCTTAAAAATTGAACCTCCCAGAACAATTATGCTTCAGTATACATTCAAATTGGACAAGAATTAGTAGAAAAAACGTAGCTTTGTACTGACTTTTGGTACTACGAGAGTAGAGTAAAAAGGAATCCGGTGTAAATCCGGAACTGTATCTGCAGCTGTAAGCACCGTTAAGATCATGTTCAATATGCCACTGCCACAGCGGGAAGGCGAACTTGAGGGGTGTAAGTCAGAATACTTGCCTAAGTCATTTTATTAATGAAGACTTCAGATCAAAGTCCGAATGATGGCATTATGCCTTACTTCTCTTTTCTGACTTCTTCGTGTTTATTAATTTTTAAATGATAAAACGATGAAGAAAATTAATTTTTTAGCAGTTTGCTTTTTGGTGAATCTGTCCTATGGACAACTTGTGGATTTTGAAAGCCATCCTCTAGCCGTTGAATCTTTCGATAATGGAGCTAGTGGTAATGGTGATTTTATTTTTGACTATTTAACATTTTCAAACTCTTACGATGCCACATGGGGTTCGTGGAATGGATTTTCAATTTCCAATGTAACAGACAATAGCACAGCAGGATTTGGGAATCAATATGGCTCATTTACCGGTGGGGGGAATTCTTCCACTAATTTTGCTGTATTTTATCCAAACGGTACTATATCAGTAAATGGCGGGGGTGTAATAGAGTCATTTTACATCTCGAACACATCTTATTCAGCAATCGCTATGCGCGACGGGGATTCTTTCTCCAAGCAATTTGGGTCACCAAATGATGCATCTGGAACTCCGGACGGAACAAACGGAGAAGATTATTTTAGAGTATGGGTCATCGTTGAGAATGATACTCAAACTGCTAAAGATTCATTAGAATTTTATCTTGCAGATTACAGATTTGCTGATCCAAACGACGACTACATTGTTAATGGATGGGAATATATAGATATTACATCTCTTAACGTTGCTGCAAGTAGTATTTCTTTTCGATTCGAATCGAGTGATGTAGGTCAATGGGGAATTAATACTCCTCAGTATTTTGCAATAGATGATGTGAAGTATGCAATGCCACTTGGGGTGGAGCTTATTGAATTTGATCTTTTTGTTTATCCTAACCCCGTTGTTGATGTTTTCAATGTTGCAGCTCCTGGAATATCAGGAGAATTAACGTTGACCGATTTGAGCGGGAATGTCATAGATACAATGATATTCAATAATACTTATTCTTTTGATGCAATGCAGTTAGCTAAAGGAGCCTACATCGTTCAATTGATTGACTCTGACGGGAATATAGCAAGAAGTACTTTTATTAAGTAATGCGTTCTTTTCTCTTTCTTGCACTTGTTCTTTCAGGAAGTGTTTGGGGTCAATTGGATTCTGTTCGATTGATGTCAATACCCTCTGTAGAAATTGTGCGTGCAATTCGAAAGGAAATAACGCAGACAAGAGTAATCGAAAAAGACGTTATTGAGACGCTAGCGCCGGCAGATGTTGGGGAGCTACTTCAGAAATTACCAGGAACAACAATCCGGTCATATGGTGCTATTGGTGCTCTAAAAACAGTTTCATTTAACGGAATGGGAGCGCAGCACAGTGCTATTTTGATCGATGGGTTCTTAACACAGAATTTGCTCGCAGGTCAGATTAACTTAAGCCAGATTCAAGTGGAGGGAATTGGTAATGTTTCATTGGATGACGATCAGCTTAAAAACAGACTACTCCCAGTTAAAAGTAGATTATCAGGAACCACATTATTGTTGGGCTCAGGGCTCTTGTATAAAAGCAGGGAAAAGGGAGCTGATTTGGATATCAATCTTGGAATGGGATCATTTGACACTTACGATGGAGGTTTGCGCTTTAAACAATCCTTGGATCGTTCTTTTATATCTGCTTTTGGATATTATCGGAAATCCAATGGAGATTTCTTTTATTCCAAAGATAATGGTGTTTACAGTAGTATAGAGCGAAGAAACAATAATCGATTTGAAGAAAGAGTAGCTTCGATTGCGTCGGGAATTGATTTTTCGAAAACATGGAGCGGAAGGTTAAGGTTTGCTGGAAAGAAGATCGATCAGGAACTTCCAGGAGCAATAATACTTTATAATGATTATCAAGACGAACGAATGACTACAGGAGAATTATCTGCTGATATAGACATCGCTTATAATGGCAATTCAAATCACGTCAGATCATACTATTCTGGGGTATTGCGAGAAACCGTATACTTGGACTCAACTTACTTGAATCAGAATGGTTTTCTCCGAAATTTGTATCGAGAACAAGGCCATACAATAGGTTATTCAAGTTTTCATGTATTTGATCAAGCCAAGCTCGAAACTGGTGCATCTTTAGGAATAGAAACGTTATTTACGGAAGGTGTTCACTTAAACGATCCTTTGAGAGCGACAATAGCTGGATTTTCAAGATTTGAACATAACATCGGCAATTGGGAGGTCTATTATCAGCTAGGGGTTTACATTGTTTCGCAGCATCAGCTAGAAGGTCAAAGAAATTATAGGCGTTTGATGCCTAGATTAAAATTCTTGTATTCAGGAGCGAGATGGCTAAATAGTTTCGAATTATCCAACACATATCGTTTACCGAGCTTTAATGAGCTCTATTTTGGGGGAATCGGAAATCCTAATCTTATACCTGAGAATGCCTATCAATTCAAGTATAGTCTGACAAAAACCATTCATAAGGGTAAGCTTAGGTCGGTATTTGACCTATGGATGAATTCGAGTTATGTCGACAATAAGATCGTTGCAGTGCCTACTAAGAATATGTTCGTATGGTCTATTCAGAATATACAGAAAACCCTCTCAGGAAGTTTCGTTTTTGCGAACAAAACAACAATATCATTGAAGGACGTGGCTCTAAACACAACCATAAATTATCAGTTACAATCGGTACTCGACATAAGTGATCCCGAATCACCTACGTACTTGCATCAAATAGCATATGTTCCTATCCACACTGGATCTGTAGATATTGGAGTAAAGGCTCAACGAGTTCAGATGAATGTGAGTAATTATTTTGTAGGATTCAGATATGTATTGAATGAAAACATTTATGAGAATCTTGAAGATGGTTATTTCACGACCGACATTTCTTTAAAATATACTTTGCTAGATGACCAAAAACATAGATTATCTGTGCAGGGATTAGTGAAAAATGTATTAAATGTCCAATACGCTTTTATTCGAGGATTTGTTATGCCGGGGCGTAATTATTTAATTAAACTACGCTATGGGCTCAATTAAACTATCGATCATATTTGTACTCACCTTGGTTCTGATTTCCTGTAAAAAGGATAAACCAGAACCTGTAACTGTTAATGAGTTTAATAATGGAATTGTAGTATTGTGCGAAGGTTTGTTTCAACAGAATAATTCAAGTATTTCCTATATTGATAAAAAAAATGAGTCTGTCTCAAACGGCGTTTTCAATGCTATAAACGATAGGTACTTAGGAGATACGGGAAATGATCTGCTGCGTTACGGAAACAAGATCTTTGTTGCAGTGAATGCCTCCAGCACAATAGAAATTCTCGATGCAAATTCACTGGAAGTAGTAAGTCAGGTGGTGATGGAAACGGGAGGTGTTGCGAAACAGCCACGATTTTTAGAACCTCACAACGGTAAAGTCTACATTTCCTGCTTTGACGGATTTGTTGATGTATTGGATACTATCACTGGCTCTGTTTTAAAAAGGATTCCTGTTGGATTAAACCCGGATGGAATGGTGCAATCTAATAATCGCTTGTATGTATCAAATTCTGGAGGATTGAATTTTCCGACGATGGATTCTACAGTTTCCGTCATCGATCTGAATACAGATACTGAATTAACTAAGATTACTGTTGGCTTAAATCCAGGAGATATTGAAGTAAGCTCGAATGGTAACATATACGTGGTTGTAAGAGGAGATTACGGTGTTGTTCCTTCTAAATTAGTGAAGATTGATCCAATCACATTGCAGACTACAGACCATATGATAGACGTGCTAGAGATCAATCCTTTTGGAACGGATGAGTTTTTGATGACATATGAAAATGGCAACGTTGTATCTATCGGTGTCTTTAATACAATGTCCGAACAATTGACGAATTCAGATTTGATCAACACTGCAAACATTACGACCGGTTATGAAACAATATTTAGTGAGCATGATCAATTGATCTATGTTTTAGATGCTATGGGCTACACTAATACAGGTTATGTCCGAGCATACGATGTGAGCGGAAATTTTGTCAAGGATTACCATGTTGGCTTAAATCCTACAGATATTGTTGTTTTGCCATGAGGTTAGTACTTACGCTCATATTTTTTTCGTTTTATGGTCACAGTCAGAGCTTCGCACCTGAGCCTGGTGTTCCTGGAAGTACGGCAATTCATTCGGATTCCTCGATAATTGTAGAATGGGCATCAAACTTAACCGTTAGCAGAGGATACTTAGATATAGCTATGCCAGGCCTAGGATTTGCTACTTATGGAACTGTTCAGGATGCAATTGGACCGGCAGATGGTATTTCAGTTCTTTCATTAGGAGATGGAGGAGAGGTCATCATTCAGCTAGAAAGACCAATATTCGATGGTTTAGGTCCGGATTTCGCCATTTTTGAGAATGGATTCATTGATCATTACATGGAGTTTGCGTTCGTTGAGGTCAGTACAAATGGAGTTGATTTTGTTCGGTTTGTAAGTACTTCAGAAATACCCGTAAGTACACAGATCGATAATTTTTCTACCGCGGACTGCCGCATGGTGAACAATCTTGCTGGCAAATACAGGCAGAATTACGGAACTCCTTTCGATTTGAGTGAATTAAGCGATTCAAGTGCATTAAATATCATGGAAGTCAATTACATACGATTGATAGATGTTGTTGGGTCAATAGACCCATCGTATGGTTCAGTTGACGCATATGGAAACCTAATTAACGATCCCTATCCAACACCTTTCGAGTCTTGTGGATTTGATCTGGACGCAATTGGTCTAATTCATGTTCAGGAGCTTGGGTTAAGTGAACAAGTGAAAGCTGTATGTATTTATCCGAATCCATTTACTTCTTCCATTAGTATTGAATTAGCGGGAGAACATACATTTCGATTGATCGATCTCTCAGGTCAATTAAAGGGCGAAACCAGATTTATTGATAAAGCAATTTTGAATACAGAAGATTTGATGTCAGGAATCTATCTTTGTTTTGTGGATGATCAGCAACCAATCAAAATTGTAAAGTTATGAGTGAAAATCTTTCAGAAGAGTTTTGGAGTA
>JALRKF010000024.1 GCA_023254905.1 Crocinitomicaceae bacterium
TACTGCGTGACTACCTAACGGACTTGTTCCCAATTCTAGAGCTTGGTACATCAGCGAAAATGCTATCAATTGTTCCTCTAATGAACGGTGGTGGTCTATTTGAAACAGGTGCTGGTGGTTCTGCTCCCAAGCACGTTCAGCAGTTCAATGAAGAAAATCACTTACGTTGGGATTCACTCGGAGAATTTCTGGCACTCGCAGTCTCATTGGAGCACCTTGGCGAGAAGTATGGAAATGAAAAGGCAAAAGTACTTTCCGAAACATTGGATGATGCTACAACAAAGTTCTTGATGAACGATAAATCACCGTCACGTAAGGCTGGTGAACTGGACAATAGAGGTAGTCACTACTATCTGGCGATGTATTGGGCGAAAGAACTTTCTGATCAATCTAAAGATGATGAATTGAAAAACATTTTTGCACCTATCGCAAAAGAGTTAGCGGAGAACGAAGGACTGATCGTAAATGAATTGAACGCCACACAAGGGAAAGCAATAGATATAGATGGATACTACTTCCCGAATGAAGCTAAAGCTGCTTCAGCAATGCGTCCGTGTGAAATATTCAATAATATTTTGACACATATAAATGTAAATGTATAGGCGATAATTATTGACATGAAAAGGTCTCCTCTCGGAGACCTTTTTTATTTTTGATCAATAAGGCAATAATCTGTATTAATTTTCAAGGAATGAGACTCCTTTTTGGAACAACGCTAATATTAGTAATCATTTCGTGTAAAACGATCAAACCAGAGGCACCCGAGATTACCGTGATGGATAAGGACAGTGTAATTGTTCAGTCCCTCTCTTTTATTTCTGTTCCAATTAAAATAGATCTTCGACCATATTTTGATGAAACCAATGCTGAACTTCCAACTGTTTTCAAAGGCAAAGATGAACAGTGTGAAGGCGTAAGTGCAGAATATGAGTTTAGAAGAAGTCCAATTCAATTTGAAGGAATAGGACAAGAATTACACTACACAATCAACGGGAAATATGCTCTAAAGCTGAACTATTGTGCAAAATGCACAGAGCTCTTCAATGATGAGGGAAACTGTTTAACACCTCGAATTTACGCTACATGCGGTATCAAAGAACCCATGAGAAAAATGAGCATTGCCTATCGCACGGAAATAGGAATTACAGAAGATTATAGTCTAATCTCTAAAACACAACTAAAAGAAGTAAAAGCACTTTCTCCCTGCAAGATTACCGTCTTTAACTACAATGCCACAGAACGCGTTCAGAAGGAGATAACAACAAGATTGAAAGAGATAGAGGTGGATATTGACAAAGAAATTTCATCCATCAGTTTGAAAGAAGATCTAGAGGGTATTTGGGAAGCGCTGAAAGAACCGATAGATTTGGAAGGATTTGGCTTTTTTGCCATCCGACCACAAAGTATTTCTCTCTCCGAACTAGAATACATGGGTGACTACGTGTCAATGAACGCATTGTTGTCTGCTTTTCCAGTAGTTCAATTGGAAAAACCTAAGTTAGATACAACTGCCCTTCCCTATTTATCAGTGCACAGGGAAAAGGATGGATTCAATGTTGAAGTTGACGTCATTGCCAGTTATGACTCATTGAATGCCATACTGAATCGTTCTCTTGCTGGATTTGAAATGACCTTAAAAAACAAGCTTGTTGTTTTTGACAGCCTCGCTGTGCACGGTGCTGCCGATAGCAAAATCTCATTGGAAGTCAACTTTTCAGGAGATAAAAAAGGAACCATTTATCTTCAAGGAACACCTGAAATTGATGCATCCACTCAGATTCTCTCGTTACCAGATTTGGAATTTGATCTCGAGACAAAGAACATGTTATTGCGATCTGCTAAATGGATGTTCGATAAAAGTATCACCAAAAAAGTAAAGGAGTCTGCAGTAATCGATATCAATCCTTACATCGACACTTTGAAACTAAGTATTGCCGAATCCTTGAACGGTGAAATCGCAGAAGGGGTATATATGAAAGGGTCTATCGAATCTATTTCCCTGGCAGACATTCATCCAAGATCAAAGGATTTGTTTATACGAACAAGAGCAATTGGCAAGCTTCAAGTAAATATGTAATCTTCTAACTGTTTACCATGTGTTGGGCAACTGAAGGAAAACAATTAAACAATTCTTCTTTGGTCTCATCACTCATTGACGATTCTTGAATAGCCTGTTTCATACATCGTAACCATTCCTCCTTAGCAGAATGATCTATTTTATGGGGTAAGTGCCTCATTCTGAGTCGAGGGTGACCATATTCTGACGAGTAAATCTGTGGACCTCCAAGAAACTGGGTAAGAAACATGTATTGCTTTTTCTTGATCAAATCTTCGTCCGTCTTAAACAAATGAGAAATAGATGAATCTTTGAAAACCAGATCATAAAACCTGTTTACAATTTTCTTTAATTCTTCTGGTCCGATTTTTGAATAAAGTGTATTCACAAAAACGTTTTTCAAACTGTTAACGATTCGATATCTTTACTAAACGATGACAAAGTTAGCCTTTAAGTACTTTTGGCCATTTACTATTCTATTTTTCTTCGGGGAGTTTTCCCTAGGACAGGCGAATGTTTGCTCAAATGCTGCAAGTATATTCTACAATGGAGCGTTTAATATCGCATTTTCAGATAAAAAGGGCACCGATCTTGATGAGGCTTATCCATCACTAAGGGGTAAGATTTCCGATAACCAGATTTGGTGCTCTTACCTTGCCACAGAGGATGGCGAATTAAATTTTTCTGCCAATCTTCCTGGTCGTCTTATTCAAATGGTAATTTTCAAAGAAGAGATAAACGATATCTGTGGAGAAATTAGCAGTGGACTGGCTGAAATTGAACGTTTGCAATTAGAGCCAAGGGAAACCTTAGGTCTTTCGCAGAATGTAGAAGACGGTAAACTCTACACTTTAAGAATCAAAGAAGGAAAAAAAATACATGTTGTGTTTTTTGCTGCAGATGGAGTGACCGATCAATTGAAGCTAAACTGGAATTTTCAACCAAACAGAACTGGATCTGTTGACAAAAAAATCATCGATTTTCGAGAGGATGACTTCACTCCAAGTATTCATATCAAATTACTGGATAAGCAAACAAAAAGAGAGATAATTGGAAGACTTTCCATTGATGGCTACAAAAAAATTGCGGCTCAATATATTGGTTCTGACTTCTATTTTAGTATAGGTCGTAAATGCAAATTATCATTGAATGCCGAGGTCGAAGGATATTTCTTCCATGATATCCTTGTAGAAGTGCCTGGTACGCAAAACAAAGAATTCATAATTGAACTTGAAAGAGCCACAAGCGGAAAAAGTATTCAACTTGAGGAGATCCAGTTTAATAGAGGTACGAGTGAAATTACTGAAAGTTCCTTTCCTAAGCTTAAGCGACTGATGGATTTTCTGATATTAAATTCAGATTTAGAAATAGAAATACAGGGACATGTTCATGCAAAAGGAGAAAATAAACGGGAATACGATAAACTGTCAGAAGCGAGAGCAAAACGCGTCATGATATACCTAATTAAAAACGGGATTGATAAGCATAGACTGGCAATTGTGGGTTATGGGAACACAAAACCTGTATTCCCAGACGCAACATTTTCGCACGAAGAACAAGCCAACAGACGTGTTGAAATCCTTGTTAAATGATGTTGTATTTTCAACAGATAATTCTTTAAAACATATGGTTAAAAACTTCATCCATCCTTTCTTTTGGGGTAATTTGCAATACATTGAAGAGACACATCATATTTCTAATACTACAGCTTACCTCTATTATGGTAGTTGGACAATCGTCCGCAATCAATAGTTGGAAATGACCCTTTTCCTTTTGTACGCCTTTTTATACTTGAATTAAGAGACTCAATGGGATTTGTTG
>JALRKF010000163.1 GCA_023254905.1 Crocinitomicaceae bacterium
GTTCTTGAAGAAGTATTCTCACATGATCTTCCAGAACTACAGGCTGTCAAAGCTTACAATAAGGCTCTAAAAAGTGGAGAAGAATCTGAGATCCAAAAGTCCTTTCAGGCAATCACTGAATTGAATGCATGGGACATTGAGGTGAAAGTGAATCAGATCCTTTCTGTATTGAAGATCGAGAACACGGATCAACCGATCGGAGAACTTTCCGGAGGACAAAAGAAAAGAGTCGCATTGGCGAAGGTATTGATCGCAGAACCGGATTTTCTTATTCTGGATGAGCCAACAAACCATTTGGATCTGGATATGATCGAGTGGTTGGAGGAGTACCTATCAAAATCGCGCTCAACGATCTTGATGGTCACACACGATCGTTATTTCCTTGAAGTGGTTTGTGATACGATCTTCGAGTTAGAAGATCAAACAATTTATAGATACAAAGGAAACTTTTCGTATTTCCTCGAAAAGAAAGCAGAGAGAGAAGATCAAAGAGCTGCCACAATTGAAAAGGCAAAAAATCAGTTCCGCAAAGAGTTAGAGTGGATGCGTCGTCAACCGAAAGCAAGAGGAACCAAGCAAAAAGCGAGGATTGATGCTTTTTACGATACGAAAAAGTTAGCCAAACAACGTATTGATGAGGATGAACTGGAGATTCCGGTAAAAATGGAACGTCTGGGAACAAAGATCCTGGAACTTCATCGCATAGGAAAGCAATTTGGGAATAAACCGATCATCAATGATTTCTCATACGTGTTCAAAAGGAAAGAGCGTCTTGGGATCGTAGGAAATAACGGAACCGGTAAAACGACGTTTCTTAAAATGCTTCTCGGAAGAGAAGAGTTAACAAAAGGGAAGGTGGTGACAGGAGAGACAGTAGTTTTTGGCTATTACGATCAGGAATTACCGAACTACGACGACGATAAAAAAGTAATTGATATCATTAGGGACGTGGCTGAGTTTATTCCGCTCGAGAAAGGACGACAAATGTCAGCTGCTCAGTTTCTCGAAAAGTTTCTGTTTCCAAGATCGATGCATTATAACTATGTATCGAAACTAAGTGGGGGAGAAAAGAGGCGGCTCAAACTGATGACGGTGTTAATGCATAATCCGAATTTCCTGATTCTCGATGAGCCAACAAATGACCTTGACATATTCGTGATGAGTGTCCTAGAAGACTATTTAAGGTCTTTCGAAGGGTGCTTGATCGTTGTTTCGCACGACAGATATTTCATGGATAAAATGGTCGATCACATCTTTGTGTTCAAAGGTGGAGGCGACATCAAGGATATCACAGGGAATTACACCGAATACCGCCAACAGCAAAAGGTAACAGAGCGTGAGGAGAAGAAAGTGGAGAAAGAAGAAAAGCCTGTCGTTGTAGAGCAGAAGGTTGAAGTACCTCAGAAAAAGCGAAAACTGACCTACAAAGAACAGCAGGAATTCAAGTCCCTAGAAAAGGATCTGGAGAAACTGGAAGAAGAAAAGGAGGTACTAACACAAAAGCTTTCGGATCCAGCACTAGCTTCTGAGGAGTTGATGGAGGCAGGCGAGAAACTTGGAAAAGTTGTCGCTGAACTTGATGAGAAGACCGATAGGTGGTTAGAACTCTCTGAGTACGTTTAATCTTGGTTGAATTTCTTGAAATCTGAGTACCCTTCAGAGCCGTGCGTATACCAATGTGTTCTGTCACGTTGGTTCAATGGCCAGTTATTTTCAAATCGCTCTACGAGATCGGGGTTTGCAATAAAATCACGACCAAAGGCAATCAGATCTGCCTCGCCGGCAATAAGTTTTTCTTCGGCCGATTCTTTCGTGAAATCTCCGCATAAAATAAGTGTATCATGATATACCTCACGGATCTTTTTCCATAAATCGAACTTCTCTGGCAGTGCATCACCCATATGACTCAGATGTAAATACGCCAGTTCATAGGAATTAAGGATCTCAGACAGTTTCAAGTAGCGGTATTCTATCTCTGTGTGATCTTCATCCGTTTCCGCGTAGCTATAAGGCGATATGCGCACGCCCACTCTCTCGCTGCCAATTGCTCTGCAACATACTTCAACAATTTCTAGTAGGAAACGCAGACGATTTTCAGATGAACCACCATACTGGTCGGTACGGAGGTTACTGGACGCATTTAAAAACTGATTGGGAATATAGCCGTGAGCACTGTGTATCTCTATACCATCAAATCCTGCTTCATCTGAAAGTAGGGCACATGTCTTAAACTCTTCGATTGTCGCTGCAATATCTGCTAACGTCATCTCCTCTGGAACGGGATACGGCTGCTTGCCCAGATCATATGTACTAACCTCGCCTTTTTGAGGAACGGCTGAAGGGGCGATTAGTCTTCCACCCTCAGGAAGATTATTTGGATGTCCGACTCTTCCAGTATGCATTACTTGTAAAAAGATCCTGCCGTCATTCTCATGCACAGCTTTTGTGGTCTTTTTCCATGCGTTCATCTGATCTTTGTTGAACAATCCTGGAATATGGGTATATCCAAGTCCATTAGGTGAAGGAGATGTTCCTTCAGCAATTATTAAGCCTGCTGAAGATCGCTGACTATAGTACTTTGCCATTATTTCATTAGGCGTATTTGCATCAATAGCGCGTCTCCTGGTTAGGGGTGCCATAATAATCCTATTCTTCAATTCATATGGCCCAAGATGAAAGTGTTCAAATAATCGCATGGTCTAAATTAAACAAAATAAATGTTTAATATATTTGATAAAAAGTTAAACAAAATGTAAATTGTGGTATGAAAAATTATTTGATCATCGGAGCGTCTGATGGAATTGGTCTATCTCTTGCTCAAATGCTAAAAAGCGAAAATCATATTACAGGAACATATTTTTCAAAGGATCCGGCAGTTTTGCCAAATGGGATCGATTATCTTCATTTCGATATCTTGAATGGAGATTTACAGGTTGATCACCTTCCGGAGAAAATTGATGGACTTGTCTATTGCCCGGGAGCAATTGATTTAAAGCCTGTTAGTCGCATCAGCCAAGATGAAGTGTTGGAGGATTTAAAGCTACAAGTTGTTGGTGCATTCGCTACTGTCCAAAAAGTACTTCCTTTACTAAAGAAAAGTGAGCAGGCTTCCATTGTCTTTATTTCGACTGTTGCGGTTCAGAAGGGTTTTTCTTTTCATTCAAAAGTAGCAATGAGCAAAGGCGCATTGGAAGGATTAACACATGCATTATCTGCCGAATTAGCACCTACGATACGTGTGAATTGTGTCGCGCCCTCATTAACGAATACCTCTTTAGCCGGACGGTTATTAAATACACCAGAAAAAGTAGAGGCTCATGGTAAAACACATCCACTGGGTAGAGTAGGTGAACCCGAGGATATTGCAGAAGCGATTGCTTTCCTTCTGAGCGACGCATCTAGCTGGGTAACTGGACAAGTGATACATGTAGATGGAGGCAAATCAACAATTAATTAAGATTATGGGACTATTTAGACGAAGAACACCAAAAGACAAGTTAAACAAGAAATACAAGAAACTGCTGGAGCAATCTAAGGCAATGAGTACGATAAATCGCAAAGAGTCTGACAAACTAATCGCAGAGGCTAACGAAGTGCTGAACGAGATCAAAAAGTTGGAAGCAAATGGAGCGGCTTGACATAGATCGCATAATTGAAATGGCGTGGGAAGATCGTACACCCTTCGAGGCAATCGAATATCAGTTTGGATTGAACGAGCAACGCGTGAAGGAGCTTATGAAAAAAGAGCTAAAGAAATCCAGCTATATCCTATGGAGAAAACGTGTAGAGTCTGGTGTGAGCTCCAAACATAAAATGAAACGCAACGGAGATATCTCTCGTTTCAAGTGTTCAAGACAACGCACATTAACGGCGAATAAGATCAGTAAGCGGTGGTAACCAATTACGAAGAAATAGTAGCAATCGTCGATCAATTTGATCCTTCAAATTACAGACACTCACGAAATTTTAAGTCTGGATCGGTATCTAGACTCTCACCCTACATTTCGAGGGGAGTGATCAGCACACGTTTTGTATTTGATACTCTATCCAAAAAGTTTGGTGATTTAGCTCCTTTTGAAAAATTCATTCAAGAGTTGGCATGGAGAGATCACTGGCAACTCATATGGCAACAAACTGAAGTTGATCATGATCTGAAACGCGCGCAAGAAGATGTGAAGTTCCATGAATTTCCAATTAAAGTGAAAGATGCTGACCTCGGTATCATTGCAATTGATGATGGAATAAATGAACTCTATGACACCGGCTATATGCACAACCATCTACGTATGTATGTTGCTTCTATCGTTTGTAATTTTGGGAAATATCATTGGAAGATTCCTGCTCAATGGATGTATTATCATTTATTTGACGGTGATTGGGCGAGTAATGCCCTAAGTTGGCAATGGGTTGCGGGAACGAATAGCAACAAAAAATACATCGCGAATCAGGAGAATGTTAACAAGTACTTTAATACAAACGATGCTAATACTTTTCTGGATAAGCCTTATGAAAATCTTTATCCTAAAGAACCTATTGAACTTTTGACTTCGTCTTCAGCTCTTGTGTTAGAGACTAATTTACCGCAGTCCAACTACTCGAATAATCCTGACTTGCCTGTTGTGTTGTATACAACGTATAACCTTGATCCAAATTGGCTTAAAGGACTTAATGCTAATCGAGTGTTTTTAATGGAACCATCTCATTTTGAAAAGTATCCAATCAGTAATCAGGTGCTGGACTTCATTTTGAAGCTGGGTGAAAATATTCCGAGGCTGCAACTATTTGTGGGCTCATACGAAGAACTATGTGGGCAAACCAAGGGACAAACCCATCATTTCAAAGAACATCCTTTTTATGGTCATTTGAAAGGTTTGAAGTATGAACGTGACTGGCTATCACCAAATGTTGAAGTGCAAGCATCTTTTTTCAAGTTTTGGAATAAGGTTAAAAAGGATCTCTCTAAGTGAAGGACGAGATCAATATTGTTTGGTTAAAACGCGATCTCAGGACTAGAGATCATGAGCCAATATTTCAAGCTGAACAGTCTGGTAAGCCCATGCTGCTCTTGTATATCTTGGACGATAGTATTATTGGTTATGAGGACACTTCTCGAAGACACCTCCGGTTCATAGGTCAATCATTGAAAGTTATGAATGATACTTTGAAGGAGAAGGAGCATCACGTATATGCGTTGCAAGGTAACACAAGTGATATTTTCCGCTGGTTATTTAAGAAGTATACAGTCGGTAAGGTTTTTAGCTATCAGGAATCAGGGACAGAATTAACGTGGGAAATTGATAAAGAGGTTGCAAAACTATGCAATGAATTCGGTGTGCTCTGGACTGAAATAGAAAAGGATGGAGTTATTCGTGCTCTGGATAATAGATTGGGTTGGGAAAAGCACTGGTATCAAAATATTTGCCGACCACTCGTAGTCAATCAGTATGATGTCGCTGGATTACAATTAGCCGATACACCGTTTGAATTAAATGCGGATCTAAAGAGAATCCTGTATTCCGATTCTGCCCAATTTCAGCCAGGAGGGGAAAAGTTTGCGCAAAAATACCTCCAAAGCTTCATTTATGAGCGAGGAAATAATTACAATCGCTTCATTTCAAAACCATCTGAAAGTCGAACCTCTTGTGGTCGTCTCTCACCGTATTTAGCTTGGGGTAATATCAGTGTAAGAGAGGTTTATCAGACTGTGAGAAAAAGTGAAGCATATCATGAAAATAAACGGGCGTATAATGCATTCCTTACTAGACTTGCTTGGCGAAGTCACTTTATCCAAAAATTCGAAACTGAATGCAGCTATGAATATCGATGTGTGAATGGAGGTTATGAACTTTTGGTGTATTCAAACAAAGAGGATCGCATAAAAGCTTGGAAAGAGGGTAGAACAGGTTATCCCCTTGTCGATGCTTGTATGAGAGCTTTACATCAAACGGGTTGGATCAACTTTAGGATGCGTGCAATGCTCGTATCATTTCTTTGTCACCATTTGGATGTTAGTTGGAAATTGGGTGTTTATCATTTGGCCAAGCTCTTCCTTGACTACGAACCAGGGATTCATTATACACAATTTCAAATGCAGGCGGGTGTTACTGGTGTGAATACGGTCAGGATCTATAATCCTGTCAAGCAATCCAAAGAGCATGATCCAAAGGGGAAGTTCATTCGCAAGTGGGTGCCCGAATTGGAGAAGGTTCCAGATGAGTTTATTCATGAGCCATGGTTGATACCTCCTCTGGAGGGAGAATTTATAGGATTTAGAATTGGGGAGAATTATCCATTACCTATTATAGACTTGACGGAAAGTGGAAAAGCAGCTAGAACCAAGATCTGGGGACATCGCAAAAATGATCTTGTTAAAAAGGAGAAAGGTAGAATACTCGCCCTTCATGTGAAACAGCGCTCCAGAAGATCAAAGAAGAAACCCTAGTTGATTAGGTTTGTAAGTTTAAAGTTTCCGTTGAACGGGTTCAATCTTAAAGTTATACGCAGCTTCTGAAGATATTTTGCATCTCCGAATGAGTCATTCATTTCTGTACTTATCAAAACTGGGAAGTAGATCGAAAACACTGAACCTAATCTCAATCCTATTCCTGCATCGTAGGCGTCATTGAGTGCAGTTCCATTGTGGAACACGCCGTAATCAGCATAGATGCCGAAGATATTCCTAAGAAGAGGTAATTCAACATATAAGTTTGTAGTTGCCATCCAGTTTGATGTAGTTCCGTACCACGATGAGGATTTGAAACCACCCATATTTTCCATGCGCTGAATAGCAGAGCTTCCCGTTGTTGCAAATCGTCCAAAATAATATTCTTCCAAGAAGAGGTCTTGATAACCCGCTGTTCCTGAAAGGGACATCCCGAATGGATTGAACGGTGATGTTGGATTATCAAAATCATACGAATATGTAGTACCGGCAAATCCGCGAAGCTCAACCCATGTATTCTTTTTGCGGAAGTATTTCCATTTATAACTCAGCTCCGTCCAGACTCGTGCCATTTCGTCATCATTGCTAACAAGTACGAGAGACCCACTTTCTTGATTTAACCAATCGTAACGCTGAAGGGTTCTTACATATTCATTTCTAATGCGGAAATTAATCTCGTGATCAGTTTTTTTCCAGTTCAATCCATATTCCAAAAGTCCACCCGCTAAATTGATCCATCCTTCGTTGATCAAACTTTCGTCGAATCTGTATACCCCCATCATTGTCAAAGTTTGATCCAAATCTGTCCTTCCATCTCGGTTTCCAAGATTTCCTCTCCAGAATGGCGTTATACCCCTATAACTAGGTGTAAACTTCTTTGTCATTCCATTATTTATGCGTTTTTCACTTGAATAGGACTTCATGGACATTCCGAATGTTGATTTCTTCAATAAGCGGGCTGGTAAATAGTTCAATGTGAATTCTGCAGATCCTACCAAACGATTCCCTCCGAAAGAATACATTGGCGCTACGAAATAATTAAAGCGTTCTGTAGGAATTCCGTAATTGTGAACAGCAACTCCCAGCATGAAGTTATCATAGTCATTTGCTCCAAGCGCTGGAGTCCAGAATATGTTCGTTCTTTCCGGCTCGTTATCACCAATGAAGAATTCGAGTTTTAAGCGTTCTGTTTTTTTGAACATTCCTGATGTACGCGAATAGTTATTGGCTCTGTTCATCTCAGGTATGTCTTTCCCTGGGTCGATTGAGATACCATCGTACTCCTCACCACGGAAAGTGAAGTATTCCTTCTTATCGAATGGTTCGACCCATCCTTTCTGAACAACTTTACCGTCTTTCCATGCAGCAACTTCTACGGGTCCATCAACTTGACCCTTATTCCTTACAGTAACAGTTGTGTTTCCATGCTTTTGTTTTACACCGGAAACTTTGTAATCAACATGTTTTGTTGTATTGATGAGGTCATCGAATAGCCAAGACAAGTCCTTTTTACTTATCTCTTCCAATACAGTTCGCATATCGGCCGGGGTAGGATGTTTGAACTCCCAACGACGATAATATTCTTGCATACATTTGTCAAACACTTCTTCTCCCAGGTAATCTTTTAGGTAGAAGAATACTAATCCCGTTTTCTGATACATCACGATTCCATAGTTCGCAGGGGTAAATTGGGCAGAATGCGTTTCGATGGGCTGATCTTCTCCTAATCCAGCAATTAAGCGGTAAGATATATCACTCATGTCGTGGTGATCAAGATCATTAAAGTGAAAGGAACCATTAAAAACCATATCTGACATTTCAGTATTGTCCGGGTACTTCGTTTGCATATAACGGACTTCATTCAATGTATTCATTCCTTCATCCATCCATCCATGAACACGTTCGTTCGAACCGAGCTGTCCGTAGAACCAATTGTGCCCCACTTCGTGTACGATCACAACTTCTAGCTCTTTCGCGTTACTGCTGTTTCCGATCACTGTGACGTTTGGATATTCCATTCCTCCTCCCGCTGATATCGTTCCATCCACGGCAGTAACTTGATTGTATGGATAATCACCGTTCCAAAGAGAGTAGTAGTATGTGGCATCATTCAAATATTCAATGGCTTCTGACCAAAGCCGACTGTTGCGCGGCGTATACATTGCCCAAGTAGTTACCATTTTACGTGAGTTAGGAAGTGCTGCTTCCCCCTTAAGTACTTGATATCTTTTATCGGCGAACCAAGCAAAATCATGTACATTGGATTGAACATAGCGGATAGTTTTCAATTCCTCCGATGAAGCGGGAAAATCATTGGCATTCGCTAGAGATTTATCCTTCACATAGAAATCACCCTTTTCAATGGCATTTTTTGTTGCAACGGCTTTCTCGTTAAGATATGCGATTTCTGACTCTGTCTTCAAGTCTCCCGTCGCTCCTACAACATAGTTTTTAGGAAGGGTGATACTCACATCGAAGGAGCCGTATTCCGAATAAAATTCTCCTTGGTTTAAATATGGCATCTGATTCCAACCATTCTTGTCGTATACGGCAGGCTTGGGATACCACTGTGTGATCTGATAAGATTGACCAATGTGCCCCAACCTGGAAATTTCTCCGCTTGGGATCTTTACGCGAAAGGGAGTTGATACTGCAAGTCTTTCTCCTGGCTGTAATGGTTCCGGAAGAATTATGCGACATATATCGATGTGCTCTTTGTCAAAGTCCCACTCTACTGGATTGTCGTTGACATGAAAATCCAATGAATCTATAAATCCGCGATCTAGTTCACCCTCAAATTTCAAGATTGTTTCACCGGAAGCATATTGCTGTTCAGCCAAAGCTGTTTCTCCATTCTTATAAGCATTCGGCCAAAGGTGAATATGGATCTCATTAAGTGCATTTGGTGAATTGTTTACGTATTCAAATTGCTCTTCTCCATGAAGGAAGTGCTTTTCATCGTCAAGAATAACCTTGATCGTATAATTGACCTCTTGTTGCCAGTAGTGTTGAGCAACCGAGAAAGTAGCTGTCAGAAAAATAATAACCGCACTTAAAAATTTCATAGTAAAACTTTTAAGCAAATGTAAGTTTTTAGAAT
>JALRKF010000026.1 GCA_023254905.1 Crocinitomicaceae bacterium
CCAGGGGGTTGTTCCTAAAGAGTCTGATTGGCGTGAGCTATGGAAAGATAATCTGATTAATTAAAGACAAATTGATAGTGATGGTAATGCGGATTTTATTTTAGGACAAGTCCAACCGGATTTTATGTTAGGTTGGACCCATGCACTTACCTTCAAAAATTTTTCAATATATCTGGCACTTGATTCTCAAATTGGCGGAAGTATTTACAGCACCTCATATTCAAGCGGTTCCGCTTCAGGGACTTTAACCAATTCCCTACTGGGAAGGAAAGCCTGGTATAACTCCGAAAAAGACAGAATAGCATTGGGGTACCGACCAGAGGAATGGATTCCTACTGGGGGAGTATCAATTAGTGGTGTTAACGAAGCTGGTGCTTCAACAACAACTTTTTTAAATCCGGAACGATACTTTAGCCGTCTTTCAGGAATTAATGAGGCTAATCTTTTCGATGCGTCTTTTATTAGACTCACAGAAATATCCTTGTCCTATTCTTTACCTAAAAATTGGGTTTCTAAAATAAATTTAAATGCTTGTTCATTTAGTTTGTTTGGAAGTAATCTGGGATACCTTTTGCGCAATACTCCAGGGTTTAGCCCTCAGGCCTCTTTATCATCAGGTAAGGCTCAAGGAATAGAAACCTATGCCTTTCCCACGACCCGAAGTATAGGGCTTAAAGCAAATTTTCAATTGTAAAATCGTATGAGGTTAGTATATAAAGGTTTTTTTGTGTTTCTCGCTCTGCTTCTATTCAATTGCGAGAAGGATTTTGATGAAATAAACGCCCCTCGAACGGGAGCAGTAACTACTGAACCTGACGGATTGTTTACAGTGGCTACTCAACGTGGCAGTATGACTTGGTACATGTACGATAGGTTACAACGCTATATAGGAAATCAGTATATGCAATACAACACAATTACTGGATCTGGAGGGCTTGACCATTATGAACCCAATTACGGAATGTTTTCGGATATATGGGATCGGATGTACGGAGACCAATCCTGGGAAATTGCACCTTTATTTTATGTAACACATACAATCGATCTATGTATCGAACGCGAAAATCCGCATAAAGAAGGTATTGCTAGAATTTGGAGAGCATACCTATTCCAGCGCATGACCGATTTATACGGGGATATTCCATACTCAAAGGCATTTCGCAATCCACTTCCTGAATTTGACAAACAAGAAGATATTTATTTAGACTTAATTTCTCAAATAGAGCTTGGAAAAGAACTAATTAAGATAGAGGGAAATTATCCTTCATATGGAGCAGCAGACTTAATTTACTCCGGTGATCGCACAAAATGGGAAAAGTTTGCAAATACTTTATTATTAAGAATTGCTTTAAGAGTTGAAAAGGTAGCGCCGCAAATTACACAACAAATTATGGCTTCTCTTTCTGATGTAAGTTTTATGGAATCTCAGTCCGATTCCAATAAAATGCTATGGGATGCCACTTCTTCAAATATTTATTTCAGAAATCCTATTCTAGTAACAGAGGTGTTCAATAATACACGAATGTCTGCGCATTTGGTGAATCATTTAAAATCCAATAATGATCCTAGATTGCCTTTTTACGCCAAACCAGCAAAAACCGACAATCAATATAGAGGACTTGAAAACGGATTGGATCCAAATGAGCAGACAGTTTTCGATCTAGAGTACTATGATCAATTTAGTCGTGTTGGAGAAGCTTTCCTGAAAGAGGATGGAGCAACATATAATCTGCATTATGCGGAAAGTTGTTTTTTACGTGCGGAAGCAATATTTAAAGGATACTTAATCGGTGATGCCGAACAGGTATATAATGAGGGAGTTAGAGCTGCAATGGAAATGTATGGAGTTACTAACGAAAATCTGATTTCTGATTATTTAAATCAGCAGAATATTGCATTCCAGTCAAATTCAGGATTAGAACAAATAATTACTCAAAAATGGATCTCGCTATGTATGAATGGAGTAGAAGCCTGGTTTGAAAAAAGACGAACTGGATTTCCTGTATTGGGGCAGCTTCAATATCAAGGATCTATAAATAATGGACAATTTCCAAGAAGATTAACCTACAGCGATGCAGAGCGCAGATTAAATCCTGACAATTTATTAACTGCTGTCTCGCGTATGGGAGGAGACACTCAAACCCATCGAGTTTGGTGGGATATAGAAGATTAATTAACCCTTTTTAATAACTAAATTAAATTAATTTATTATGCTTAAATCTAAATTCAATTGGAGGCTATTAACACTAGCCTTAGTTACGTTTCTTTCATCTTGCGAGAAAGAACCTGAACTTTCATCGGATGCTTTTATTACAAATTTTAGTGTCAGCGGTGTCACAGGAACCATTTCTGGCACCAGCATTACTGCTGATGTACCATATGGTACAGATGTGAAAAATTTGGCTCCTAGTATCTCAATTTCTCCTGGAGCCACACTTACCCCTGCCTCTGGATTAGCTAGGGACTTTACTAGTCCTGTTTCTTACACAGTGACCGCAGAAGACGGACAAACTACATCAGTTTATTCTGTAACTATTACCGTCTTGGATCCCGATTCAGTTGTCATATCTTCTTTTTCAGTTTCGGAGGCTGAAAGTGTAGATATTGATCAAAATGCCAAAACCATTGTGATCAACATCTTGGCTGGCAAGGATATTACGGCATTGGTGCCTACAATCTCAACCATTCCGGGAGATGCTACAGTATCACCTGCTTCCGGTAGTGCTCAGGATTTCACAAATCCTGTGAGCTATAGCGTAACTGCTGGTAGTAAAACGACAACCTACTCAGCAAGTGCAAATATCATTCCGACTGGAATTAAAGCAGATGGTGTGGTTACTTATTTTGATGCCTCAGTAGGTGGTTCTTCACTAAAACCAGAGCAAGGGGCTTCCGGAGATAATGAGCGAGGATATTCAATGAATTCAACCCATATTTACATGGCTGATAAGGGTGATAATAAAATTTATTTCTGGGACGTCAACGATTCTAATAGCTCTGCCGAAGCATTACCTGATACCGGTGGTGTAGTTAGTGGAGGTGTATGGAGACTTGCAGATGTGGTTGCCACTGAAAACGGTATTCTAGGAAGTAATATGAACTGGGCTGGTGGTGCATTTAAAGTGTATCGATGGAACAGCAACACCTCTGAGCCGACAGTTATTCTTGAGTATGAAACCAAAGATAATGGCGCAAACATACGTTTAGGAGATCACTTCACGTTTACAGGAGACCCTCAAGGAAATGGAAAGCTTTATGCAATGCCTTTCCCTGGATTTAACTCTGTAGCCAACAACACCTTTGTTTTGGTTTGGACTATGGAAAATGGGGTAATTACAGATCAAGCCAATCCTCAAAAAATTGAATTTGCTGAAATTCAAAAAGCTGGTAATTACGGACACGTGACTCCTATTTCGTCTGGAGGTACTGATTATCTGCTAGTAAATGGAGCGAATGTTGTTCCTGCTCTTTATAGCACAGATGGCGCAACAAAATTAACTTCTGTTGCCTCTGATGCAATTGGTGTTAGAGCCATGGGAGGAGAAATATTTGAATTTAACAATGCACGTTACCTAGCTCTTACTCTAACTGGAAGTGAAGGTTCGAGTGTGAGAGATGCAGGAATTTTACTCTATGACATATCTGGAGAGGATATCGTTGAAGCAATGAATTCCATCACTGCTGAAACAGCTGGAGACAAACTTGTTCTAGCAGATTCTTACGGTCAAAATGTAAATGGAAACGTTGCGGGAGATGTGAAGGTTGTAGTTGGTACCGATCAGGTATTGATGCTTAGTGGTGCCGCAAATAATGGGTTTAGAGTCCTTAAAGCTGTTAAAAGCGAATAGTTTCTAATATTTTTAAGTACTGCCTGGTCATATAAATTGACTTCAGGCAGTACTTTTTATCCAAAATTGAAGGAGATTTTTCAAGTCTAAAACATTGAAAAGTTTGGTTCAACTTACCTTTTTATGTCTATTAATGAAGCCTAAGAAATTTTTATTCTATCATTTCCTTTTAATCTCGCTGATCTCAATAACATTTGGATGTGCTGAAGAATTAAGCTCGGATAAGCAAATCAATTCCTTTAAAATTAGCTCTGTTAGTTTAGACTACGAAGCTGAAGGAATTATTGATCAAACTAAATTGTCAATTTCAGCAACAATACCCTCTGAGCTTGACATTAAAAGAATTTCACCAATTATTAAAATA
>JALRKF010000060.1 GCA_023254905.1 Crocinitomicaceae bacterium
CCAAGAATCAATATATCTGGTTGAGAATATGTACTCGCGTCCTTCTCACACTTGGTTCCGCAATTACAATCTCCACAAACAGCTAAAAGTGATCCGGTTCTTGCAATTCCAGTTTGAACCTCATCTGCGATAAACAAAACTCCAGCCTCTTTCGTTAATCTTCTTGCTTCTGAGATGTAATTACTATCTGGAACGAATACTCCTGCTTCACCTTGAATTGGTTCGACCAGGAATCCCGCAATATTTTCTTCTTTCAAAGCAGACTCAAGTGCTGCTAAATCATTGTAAGGAATACGGACGAATCCCGGAGTGTAAGGTCCAAAATTCTTATTGGCATCCGGATCATTTGAGAAAGAAATGATAGTTGTTGTTCTTCCGTGGAAATTATTGTCACATACAATGATCTTGGCTTCATTTTCAGCAATACCTTTTTTCTCGTAAGACCACTTTCTACATAATTTGATCGCAGTTTCAACTGCTTCCGCTCCAGTATTCATTGGAAGTACCTTGTCAAATCCGAAGTATTCTGTAACGTATTTTTCATAGGGCCCTAGCGCATCATTATAAAATGCACGTGAAGTTAATGTTAATGTTTTCGCTTGTTCGATCATTGCATCAACGATCTTCGGATGACAGTGGCCCTGGTTTACTGCGGAATAAGCAGAAAGGAAATCATAGTACTTCTTACCTTCTACGTCCCAAACGTGAACTCCCTCACCTTTAGCTATTACAACACCTAATGGATGATAGTTGTGAGCTCCAAACTTATCTTCTAATTCCATCAACTCTTTCGAACTTAGTTTTTCCATAGTTGTATTCATGTTCTAATGATTAAAGTTACCTATTCATCGCGGAGAACAGTTATCCTTTCCTGCTTCTTGGAGAGAAATCATCCGAGCACAAATTTAAGACCTTAAAGAGACTTAATCAACCCCTTAGAATAGCTTAGGCTGATCCTCATTATCCATATCCCATTCGACAGTTGTTGAACCACCCTCTTCACTCTCTAGCTCTGAAACATCAACATTTTCCGATTCTTCATTTATAACTTCCTCTGGCCAAGGCTCATCTCCTTCAATTGGATGCTCGAGAAGAATCTCTTTCACTTTTAGCTTGGTAATCTGATTACCTTGAGCCTTCATACCCTTTACATCGATAAAATCATCCAACTCAATAATTTTATCAGGTAAATTCTTCGTTGCTTTCAATAACTTATTGAATACTACCCTAGCAATCGGCTTATAAGCAGTTGATACTACATCAAGTTCGGACCCCTCTGATTCAGAAATAAATGAAACTCTCTTATCTGTAGTTACCTCACACAAGAAGCGTTTAACATAATGAAGTTCTTTTTCTCCATCGAAGTAAACCGCAGTAATTGGTCTATTCGGGTGCCATTTTTCAATATGTACCATATCATCATCAAAATGCATTGATAAGTCAAATCCTGAAAGTCGGTAATCTCCGTTTTTATAGAGTGTAAGGAGTTTATCTTCACCCTTGAATGATCCGATAAATTTACCTCTGTTGTCATCATTTAATCTCTGAACTACGGTATCATACCAGATTTTTCTTGCCGCAAGTGTGGATCCACCTACTTCTTTTTGAATAATCTTAGAAACTATCTCTTTCGTAACTCTGTTACCCGATGCACTTCTTCCTTTTATTATGAGATCACCAAGATCAATATCAAATTTCAATCTCTTTAAATGAGGTCTAGGACGAAGAGCAACCGTTATCACTTCTCGCTCACCATTTGGATGCACATTGAAATACAAAAGTTTCGATCCTTTGGTTCCTTTAGTAAGATCGTACTCTTTGTCTCGGGTAATTGAGTTTACATTGAAACGCTTCATCATTGTTGCTCCTCCCTTTCCATCTTGATAGATCATGTGATAAACTGTCCGGTTGTCTCCTTTCTTCCAAACATTCGCATAAATGATCCCTTTACCAACAAATTTCTTATCGGCCACCTTCGTAACCATCATCTTACCCGAAGCAAAGAAGACGATTATATCTGAAATATCGGAACAGTCAGCAACGTACTCTGCTTTTTTCAAACTGTACCCTATGAAGCCTTCCTCCATGTCCACATAAAGTTTTCTGTTCGATATGATGACCTTCTTCGCATTGATCGAATCAAATACTTTGATCTCCGTTTTACGTTCTCTTCCCTCACCAAATTTTTTCTTGATCTCTTTGAAATAATCAACTGCATAGTCGATCAGATTGGCAAGATTTTCCTTGACCTTTTCCATCTCCGCCTCAATCTTAGCAATGTTATCATCCGCTTTATCCGAATCAAAACGTGTAATTCGAATCATGGGAATCTGCGTCAACCTGTGCAGGTCTTCATCAGTAATCTCTCTGATCAGCTGTTTTTTGAACGGCTTGAATCGATCATACAAATAACCATAAAGCGATTCCTTGTCCGAATAATTCTTAAAATCGATATACATCTCTTCACGAATGAAGATCTTCTCAAGTGTGCTGAAATGCCATTGACGTTCTAATTCATCAAGACGAATCTCCAGTTCTCTTTTGAGAAGCTCAACCGTATTATCCGTATTTTTTTTGAGTATATCAGAAACGCCCAGAAATTTCGGTTTATCGCCATCAATAATAGACGAGTTTGGCGAAATAGATACTTCACAATCTGTAAAGGCATAGAGCGCATCAATAGTTTTATCTGGTGAAACACCAGCTGCTAAATGAATTATTACCTCCGCCGTGGCAGCAGTGTTGTCTTCAACTTTTTTGATCTTAATTTTCCCCTTATCATTCGCTTTTAAGATAGAATCAATCAAAGATGTCGTTGTTCCATGCGGAACCTCAGTTATTACAAGTGTTTTATTATCTTCCTTTTTAATTCTTGCTCGTAATCTGATCTTACCACCTCTTAACCCATCATTATAATTACTGAAGTCTGCCATACCACCATTCGGGAAATCGGGCATTAATTTGAAACTTCTCCCTTTCAAGTAAGCAATAGATCCATCTATAAGCTCAATAAAATTATGAGGCATTATCTTACACGCCATACCCACAGCAATACCTTCTGCACCTTGCGCAAGAAGTAATGGGAATTTCAATGGTAATTGATCAGGTTCATCATTTCGACCATCATAACTTTTTAGCCAGTTGGTCGTTTTCGCATTGAAAGCGACATGCAAAGCAAATTTCGAAAGTCTCGCTTCGATATATCTGGGTGCAGCAGCACTATCACCCGTGAGAGTATTACCCCAGTTACCTTGACAATCTATCATTAGGTCTTTTTGACCAAGTTGAACCAAGGCATCTCCAATAGAAGCATCACCATGTGGATGATATTTCATTGTATTACCAATGATGTTCGCAACTTTATTGTAACGTCCATCATCCATTTCCTTCATAGAATGAAGAATACGTCTTTGTACAGGCTTAAGACCGTCAAAAAGCGACGGAACAGCACGTTCTAGAATAACATATGATGCGTAATCAAGAAACCAATCCTCGTATAAGCCACTAACGGGTATTATTTTATCATTACTCCCTTCTTGATCGGGAGTTAGATCCTTTTCTTCTTTATTTTCTTCGTCACTCATTTACCGAAACTGTTTCTTTAAGACGCTTTGTCAACCTTTAATTCCTCCTCAAAATCTTCAGGTTTTAAATTATCCTCATTTCTCAGATTATTAATAATGAACTCCTGTCGCTCTTGTGTATTTTTACCCATAAAATAGGATAAGATAGTTTCAATGGATGCTTCTTTTGTTAGCATCACCGGCTCCAATTTCATGTCTTCTCCAATGAAATTCTTAAACTCATCAGGTGAGATCTCTCCTAGCCCCTTAAATCTGGTAATCTCTGCATTTTTACCAAGTTCTGTAATTGCATCTGCACGTTCTTGATCCGTATAGCAATATATTGTCTTCTTCTTATTTCGAACACGAAAAAGTGGTGTTTCTAGAATATATACATGGTTTCGTTTTACCAAGTCAGGGAAGAACTGAAGGAAAAAAGTAAGTAATAACATTCGAATGTGCATACCATCTACATCCGCATCTGTCGCCACAACAATTTTATTATAACGAAGGTTATCCATATCATCCTCAATATCAAGCGCTGCCTGTATCAAATTGAATTCTTCATTCTCGTACACAACTTTCTTCGTTAATCCATAGCTATTTAAGGGTTTGCCTCGTAATGAAAAAACAGCTTGTGTATTCACATCTCGAGACTTCGTTATTGATCCACTAGCTGAATCACCCTCCGTTATGAAGAGTGTTGTTTCCTCTCTACGTTCGTTTTTAGCATCAGTTAAGTGTACACGACAATCACGCAACTTCTTGTTATGAAGATTAGCCTTCTTTGCGCGCTCTCTCGCTATCTTACGAATACCAGAAAGTTCTTTGCGCTCTTTCTCTGATTGCTTAATCTTTTTCTCAAGAGTGTCGACTACATCAGGATTTCTATGTAAAAAGTTGTCGAGTTTTTCTTTCAGAAAATCATTCACAAATGCACGCATTGACTTACCACCAGGCTCAATTTCCTGAGAGCCAAGTTTTGTTTTCGTTTGTGATTCAAATACTGGTTCTATTACTTTTACTGCAATAGCAGCAACTATAGACTGACGGATATCTGATGATTCATAATTTTTCCCGAAAAAATCTTTGATTACCTTGGCTACAGATTCACGAAATGCGCTTTGGTGAGTACCACCTTGAGTCGTATGCTGCCCGTTTACAAATGAATAATAATCTTCGCCATATGTTTTACCATGCGTAAATGCTACTTCTATATCAGTGCCTTCCAAATGAATGATCGGATACAAAGGATCACCATCCATGTTATTTTCAAGCAAATCTTTCAAACCATTTTCTGATTTGAATGACTCTCCATTGAACTTAATTGTCAATCCTCTATTGAGGTAACAATAGTTCCAGATCATCTTTTCAAGATAAACCGTTTTGAAATTGAATTTCTTAAATACTTTCTCATCAGGAACAAACTCTACATATGTTCCGTTTTTTTCATCTGTCTTTTCTATCTGAGCATCCTCAATAATTTCTCCTCTTACAAAAACTGCTCGTTTCTTTTGACCATCTCGTACACTGTAAACCATGAAGTGAGCCGATAGGGCATTCACTGCCTTTGTACCGACTCCATTTAATCCTACGGACTTTTTAAATGCCTTCGAATCATACTTACCTCCTGTATTGATCTGAGAAACGCAGTCTACAAGTTTCCCCAAAGGAATACCGCGACCATAATCACGAATGCTAACCTTTCCATCCTTAATCTTGATGTCAATACGTTTACCGTTTCCCATCACGAACTCATCGATACAGTTATCGACAACTTCTTTCACCAAAATATAGATTCCGTCATCCGCCGCAGAGCCATCGCCGAGCTTACCAATATACATTCCAGGTCTTAGGCGAATGTGCTCCTTCCAATCTAAGGATCTAATATTCTCCTCTGTGTACTGATTTTCTGCCATTTATAGATTGATTTGGATAACCACCAAAAATAACCAAGAAATGGCTCTAAATGAACGATTCAAGCGATAACTTATCCACGAAAAAACGTTAAAAACAGGACTTATAAACGAATTTCATCTCCATCCTCCGCTAAATATGTCTCTGTAAAAACCCTACGTGCTTCCAATAAATGGGTTTCTCCGGTATCAAAACGCGCACTAATATGACCAATAAGCAACTTTTTGACTGCTGATCTTACCGCAATATTTGCTGCTTCAGAAGCAGTTGAATGCATTGTGGCTTTTGCTCGATCTACATATTTATCTGTAAAGGTAGCTTCATGATAAAGTATGTCAGCACCTAAAAATTCATTAACAACTTCCGGAAAATATGCCGTGTCTGAGCAAAAAGCATAGACTTTAGCATTAGGCGCCGGCTCAGTATAATCCTCTGATCTCAAAACATTACCGTCTTCCAATTGAACATCTATTCCCTTCTTTAATAAATGATAATGTTCAACGAGTACATTATCTTGCTCGATCTGAGCTTTTATTAGTTTAGCTTCCTTTTGCTTCTCTGTTATGGTAAAACCATGTGTTGAAATCTTGTGCTTCAATGGAAAACTGCGAATAGCGATCTTATTATCTTCGAAGAGCATATCATGAGTGTTTGAATCCATCTCTTTAAAAACGATATCATATCCAAAGCCTCCATTTCCATGTTTTAATTGGAGATCAACTATTTCTTTCAATCCTTTAGGACCAAATATTAAAAGTTCTTTTAACCTACCTAGTAAATGCATGGTGCTTAATAAACCCATCAATCCAAAATAGTGATCACCATGCAGATGTGAGATAAGAATTATATCTAGCTTCTGAAATTTCACGCCAAACTTGCGCATTTGCAATTGCGTTCCTTCACCACAATCGATTAAAATATGACGACTACTGCACTGTATATACTGAGATGTAGGATTCCTTCGTGCTGTGGGCACAGCAGAACCACTTCCAAGGATTCGAACACTAAAACTCACGAATTAAATTAGCGCCAACGCTTCTTTTTCATTGGACGTGATAGAAAGCACTCTATCCAATTGCGCTATTTCGATGAGTTTCTCCACATTAGTTTGAAGACCGCACAAAACAAACTTGCCATTTGTGTCTTTACAAATTCTGTTCGCTACAAGGATCGCTGATAAGCCAGAAGAATCACAATATTTACACTTGGACATATCGATAATAATATTGTTGATATTGTTTTTATTCAACATCACCAATTCCGACTTAAAATCCGGAGCGTTCGCTGCATTTAATTTCTGAGCATTTACCTTTATTATTGCAGTATTATCTTCTTGTTGAATAGCAAAGTCCATTGATACCGAGTGTTTCTATCAAAGGTAATTATTTTTCGTTATCGTTTAATTTTTGAAGCTAACAAATAGATAACCGCCATGCGGATTGCAACACCATTCTCAACCTGTTGAAGAATTAATGACTGTTTAGAGTCTGCAACATCACTTGTGATCTCAACACCACGATTAATAGGCCCAGGATGCATTACAACTATCTCTTTACTCAATTCATCAAGCAATTGTTTGGTCAAGCCAAATTGCATGGAATACTCTCGCAATGATGGAAAATATTTAATATCCTGTCTTTCTAATTGAATTCGAAGCATATTTGATACATCACACCACTCTAGTGCGCTGCGTAAATTATGCTCTACTTTTACTCCAAGTTTGTCGATGTATTTTGGGATTAGAGTTGTTGGACCACAGACCATCACTTCTGCCCCTAATTTTTGAAGACAATAAATATTAGATAGTGCTACCCGAGAATGCAAAATATCCCCTACTATCACCACCTTCTTTCCCCTAACATCTCCTAATTTTTCTTTGATCGAGTAGGAATCAAGTAAAGCTTGAGTCGGATGTTCATGAGTTCCATCTCCTGCATTTACAATTCTTGCATCCACATTTTCTGATAAAAATTTTGCGGCTCCTGGATTTGGATGTCTCATAACAACCATATCGACCTTCATAGATAAGATATTATTCACCGTATCGATAAGGGTCTCTCCTTTTTTTACAGAGCTACTCGATGCCGAAAAGTTGATGGTATCCGCTGATAGTCTCTTCTCAGCTAGTTCAAAAGAAAGTCGAGTTCGTGTTGAATTTTCAAAAAATAGATTTGCAATGGTAATATCTCTAAGTGATGGAACTTTTTTGATAGGGCGGTTGATAACCTCTTTAAAACTATCTGCTGTTTTGAAAATTAGTTGAATGTCATTTTCTGTCAGATCCTTGATCCCAATTAGATGATCTACGCTTAAACTATCCATTCGATTCAGGTGTATATAACTTTACTTTATCTTCTCCTTCAATTTCTTTCCATTCAACTGAAACGCGCTCTGACCTAAGCGAATCAACAGTGATTCCAACATAATCAGACTGAATAGGTAAATCTCTTTTAAAACGCCTATCGACGAAACAAAGTAACTCTACTTTAGCTGGTCTTCCAAATGCAAGTAATGCGTCCAGACCGGATCGAATTGTTCGACCCGTGTAAAGGACATCATCAACGAGAACAACATTTTTGTTCTCTACAGAAAAATCAATATTCGTTATACTCGGAATCAATGGTGTTTCTCTCCTTCTGAAGTCATCTCTATGAAACGTGACATCAAGACTTCCACACACAACATCACCAGACAAGATTTTTTCCAATTTACTTTTTAGACGAACTAGAACATTCACGCCTCTTGGTTGTAATCCAATAAGAACAGTGTTTTCAAAATTATTATGGGATTCGATCAATTGGTAACAAAGGCGATCGATAGTCAACTCAAAGTGCTTAGAATTAAGAATGACTTGCCTTTCCATTGGTACAAAGATAAGAGTATTTCCATTTCCGTATTTAACACATGGGAAAATATTTAAAACTGATTACAATTTGTCATTAAACATTTTAATGTAAGCACAATGCGGAGTAGTGCAACATTTTAATTGATTAATTTCTGTAAAACATCATCGCAACAAAATTACACCACTGGTTAAGTTTTGTGGAAATAAAAAGCAAGGGGCTATTAATTCCCTCCTTTAGTCTTAACAGAGTACCCCATTGCGGTTAAGATGGTAACAATTTTTTCTTTGAAATTTCCTTGAATCAATACCTCTCCATTCTTTACAGTTCCACCAACACCACATTTGGATTTTAGTATTTTACCCAATTCCTTGAGATCTTCTTCAGTTCCTATAAACCCCTCAATGAGTGTTACTTCCTTACCTGCCCTACTCTTGCGATCTATAGAAACATATAATTTCTGTTCTCCCGGTTCAAGAGTCTCCTGCTCCAAGTCATCCTCAAATTCAAAATCAAAATTCGGATCTGTTGAATAGACAATGTATTTCTTGTTTTTTCTACCCATTACATTATTTCTTAGGACATTTCTTGCAATATACCCCTTTCTTTTTGTACTTCTTACAGCATTTTTTCTTCTTGGCACAGAGGCATTCAAAGGTAGAGTCGTCGTTGAGGTCGTTTGGAAGCAGGAATTTAGAAGAAATCAATTTATTTAGAATAATTCTAAACAAAGATACTTTTTTTTCGAATCACCCAAAATAAGTCGCCATAATTTCGAATGTATTTGCATGCGCATTTACTATATCTCGAATATCATGACTGTAACCTCCTCCCATGGTACAGACGATTGGAAGTCCCAAATTATAAGCGAATTCAGCAACAAGTTGATCTCTTCTCCGACATCCTTGTAATGACAATCCTAATCTTCCTAATTTATCAGTTTCCAATACATCAACACCTGACTGGAAAAAGATAAAATCGGGATGAAAAACATCTGAAATGTGCAAAAGATTCTTTTCTAAAAGATGCATATACTTTGTGTCATTCACTCCATCCTCAAGTTCAACATCAAGACTCGAGATCTCTTTTTTCAATGGATAATTATTTTTACCATGCATGCTGAATGTAAAAACATCGTTTCTTCCGTAAAAAATCTCCGCAGTTCCATTTCCTTGATGCACATCAAGATCAATAATAAGCACACGCTCTATTTCTGTATTTTTCAATAACCAATTCGCTGCAATCGCCTGATCATTAAGAAGACAAAAACCCTCTCCTCTATTGGTATATGCATGATGTGTTCCACCTGCTATATTTAGGGCTGCTCCATTTTTTAAGGCAAATTCTGCACATTGTCTTGTTCCTTCCATAATGAGAAATTCTCTCGCAATAAGTTCTCTTGAATGAATAAAGCCTGATACTCTTTGCTCTCTTGGAGTAAGTTCTAAATTTTGCAGACGTTTAACATATAAAGATGAGTGCACATCAAAAAGGTGATCCACTAATAAAGGACTTGGATCTATTTGATTTCCATCTATGATTCCCGAATGCTTTAGTTGCTCATACAACAGTGAATACTTTTCCATCGGAAACTTGTGTTCAACAGGCAGAGGGTGAACATAATCTTCTGCATATGCTACTCCAATCATTATCTTAACAAGTCAACAGCAAAATTGAAAAGCGATTTCGATTCTGACACTTTATGAATGGAATAATTAATCTTTGAATCTGCTTTCAATATTGTCGTTACGAATCCCAACCCGGCACCTTTGGATTGAGACATAAAATCCCTGCGTAAAATGTCGAGATAAGTCTGATTCAAATCATCCTCAGAACATTTATTTATGTTCTTGAGATACTCCTCCAGTCTTTCTTGTTCCTCATCTTCAATAAGATTAGCCATCCTTAAATGATACCTATCTTTATAACGGACTATTAGAAGAAACCCCACTTGTCGATCAAACTCATCTTTTTTGCCGTGAATGCGCAAATTCTGTAATCCCTCTATCAAGATTGAAAATAATCTCTTTACCACGGATCGTTTATCTCTATTTGATATGAGTAATTCTTCAAGTTCATTTGTTAAGGTATAGATAAAACCCTGAGAAAAGCTTCCAAAATGAGCAGTGATCACTTCACCGTTACTTTTGGATTGAAGAACCTCATCCTGGTGTTTTTGGAATATTGAACGAACACTATAAGATATGTGACCTTTTGCTTCGATAAAATTTTTATTCAACTAAAATTGATACTGAACCGGTAAACACTTCTCCTGAATCGTCAATTGAGTCAATGACATAAAAGTAAGAACCTACAGGTAATGTGTTACCATTATAAGTTCCATCCCAACGATTCTGATCATATGGGTTTGAAGGCGTACTAACATGTTCGAACAACATGTTACCCCACCTGTTATAAACACGCACGATGTTCTCTGGATAATTAGCGTCAAGATTGCGGATCTCCCATGTATCGTTATTCAAGTCATTGTTTGGTGTAAATGCCGTTGAGATAAGAACATCCTCGGCACAATTTGACGAGGTTACAGATTGAACCAAACTATCCGGACACGTGCCCGTTGTTGTATAAATCACTGTATATGTCGCGTTTCCGTCTCCTCCAGTAATTTCTCCAGTCAAATTATCTATCAACGCCGCATCAGAGGGAACTACATCAAAATCGAATACTCCTCCAGACGTTCCTGTCACTGTTACTGTTGCTCCATTACATGTTGGTGTTAATGTAAACGTCGCGTCATCAATTGTGAGTGAGGTAACTGTTTGCGAAGAACTATCAGCACATGCTCCTGCCGTTGCATATTCTACATCATATAATACTCCACCTGTGCTACCTGTTATTGTTCCTGTTGTAGGATCAATTGTTGCAGCGTCTGAAGGCGTAGTATTAAATGAAAATGTTCCTCCCACGGTTCCCGTAACCGTAGCTGTTGCTCCATCACAAGTTGCCGTCAATGTAAATGAAGGATCATCGCTTGTTGAAGCTGTTACTATTTGGTTACTCGAATTGGGACAAGAACCGTTCGTTGTATACAACACATCGTACGTCGCTCCCGCAGTTCCATTCGAAACCGTTCCGGTTGTTCCATCAATTACCGCTGCATCACCAGGAGCCGTGTTGAAACTAAATGTTCCTCCTGCTAAACCTGATACAGTAGCAGTTCCACCTTCACATGTCGGCGTTAGATTAAACGAAGCATCGTCTAATGGATTCACTGTTACATTTACTGCTTCAACAGCGGTACATCCTGAAACATCTAACTGCAAATAATATACCCCAGAAACAGCAACTGCATTGGCATTAGCCAAAGTCACCGTTGCTCCTAAATCCGTCCAGTAAGTTAATGCTCCCACATCAGAACCGGTCGTTACCGAAGCAGCCGTCAGGTCTACCGTTGATGGATCACACACTGCCAAAGGATCTGTTATGACCAAGTTAGGCTGTGAATTCACAGTAACATTAACAACTGCTGTATCAGTACATGAACCATTATTAAGAATAATGTAATAAGCACCGTTAGAAACTGTCGATGGGTTACTTTCTGGTGTTGTCGCCAAGGCATCCTGCCAGTAGGTTAAAGTTCCAGCGTCAGACCCAGCGGTAACAGACAGATCTGTAATATCGACCGTCGCCGGAGCACAAACTGCCGACGGATCAGTAACAACAAGATTAGGTGGTGTGTTGACCACTGCATTCACAGCCGCGGTATCGGAACAAAAACCATTATCCAAGACTATATAATATGTTCCTGTTGTCGCATTCGAAGGAGTTGCCAATGATGAAGTTGCATTTATATCCGCCCAGTAAGTCAATGTTCCCACATCAGACCCAGCAGTTACTGATGCTTGAGTTAAGTCCACATCCAATGGACTACAAACCGCTGCAGGATCAGTTATAACCAGATTCGGCTGAGCATTCACCACAACGTTCACGGGAGCAATATTTGGACAACTTCCATTATCTAACTGAATATAATATATGCCAGAAACTGTAACACTGGCTGGATCCGCAATTGGTGTAGAAGCCAAATTATCCGCCCAATATGTAAGTGTTCCCGGATCACTTCCTGCGGTTATTGCTGGATCCGTGAGGTCTACAATTCCACCGGAACAGATCGGAGCTGGATCATTGATAGTAAGATTTGGTGCAGCGCCGTCTGTAAGAGTCACTGAAGGAATATTTGACCCACAACCAGTAACATCATCAACATAACTGAATGTGTATGTTCCAGCTGTTAAACTAGTGAATGCATAAGGCAAACCTGTATTGATTACATTATTTGCATCTCCTGACATAGTTAGGACACCTGAAGTATAATTTCCAGTAACCGTAATCTGCCCGTCGTTACCACCACACAGACTTGGATTTATTCCTGATGCGGCAATCGTGCAAGTTGGGAAGATTTCAACCTGAACTGTTGTTGAACAACCATTCACATCTGTATATGTTATATCGACAAACCCTTGAGCTATCCCCGTCACAAGACCAAAATTGTCAACGGTAGCTATTGACGGATCTCCGCTTACCCATGGAGTCACAGCAGCCGCTGTTCCGGAACCTGTTAACTGCGATGAAGCACCAACACAAAAGTCTATGTCACCAGAAACCGTAGGTGCAGGGTTCTCTGTCACCGTCACCATTGCTGTATCGTTACAAGTTCCATCATCTAATACTACGTAATAGTTACCTCCTGTAGCTGTAGCCGGAGTACCGTATACTACAGTGGCATTTGCATTTGAATAATAACTGAATGTTCCTGCATCTGAACCTGCTGTTACAGAAGGATCAGTTAAATCCACTGTTCCCGGAACACAAACCGGAGCTGGATCAGTAATTACAAGTGATGGCTGAGCATTTACAGTAACATTTACAACTGCTGTATCCGTACAAGTCCCATCATCTAGAACAATATAATATTGAGAGCCGCTCACAGAAGTTGGCGAAGATTCTGTTACCGTAGCCAAAGCATCTTGCCAATAAGTTAAAGTACCAGCGTCAGAACCAGCAGTAACAGACTGGGCTGTAATATCAATTGTTTCAGGAGCACAAAGTGCAGACGGGTCAGTTACAACTAATGTAGGGCCTACTGGATCTGTTAGTGTTGCACTTGCAAAGGCAGGACAGCCGCCTGAATTAGAACCGCCAACCGTAAAGTCATCAAACCAAATCGCGTATTGTGCAGCCCCACCTGAAAGAATCTGGAAGGTATGGTTACCTGCTGTCATTGTTACTGTAAAACAGTGCTGTGTCCATCCTGTATTTGTCGGCACAAGCACATCCGGTCCAACTTGTGTTCCATCTATACCGAATGAGAAATGTGAATTAGCCGTATTTTGACCTGAAGCACCAGAACCCTGAGGTCCAGAATACCAAACACACAGATCAATTACTTCACCTCCGGCAAAAGTTATAGGTGCTGTTGAGATGTTATCTGCTCCCGCGTAGAAATAAATATATCCCGATCCGCTATATGCTCCCAATGAACTGGTGTAGTTTGTCACACCACCAACGCAACCTAGATCTCCAGGCACGTAAATAGGATGATTACCATCAAATACCTGCCCAGCATCGTTATTACACGTATAGCCAGTAGGACAATCACAACTTGCTCCTGAACCTGCCTCAAAATCTGTATTTGTATTGAGCGCAACTACTCCTCCAGCAGCATCAGTTACCTCTACCGAGTAATCTCCCGCACACGCATTCAATAAGGTGGGTGAATCAGCTCCAATTGGGTTATTTGATGCATCATACCACTGGTAGGAATAAGGAGGGGTACCTCCACTGACAGAAACAGTTATTGATCCATCACAAGCTCCCGGACAAGAAGGATCTGTTGGTGCAATATTATCTATTGTAGGACCACCCGTACTCGAAAGGTTGATCACTCCAGTTACTTCACACCCACTGTTATCAAGAATAGAAACACTAAATATTCCAGCACTTAAACTTGAAAATGTTCCACTGCCTGAATATGGGACTCCACCTGTGATAGAATATTGATATGGACCTCCATCCCCACCTGATGCCGATAAAATAATTTCACCATCGCCATTTCCGCAGTTCTCATCAGTAACAGTTTCTGTGTAGGCCAAATCTGTGAAGGCAGTCACTGACTGGACAGATGAATTTGGACAAGCTCCGGCGGTTGTGTAAATAACATCATAACTATTTCCTAGTGTTCCATTTGTTACCTCTCCCGAACCAGCGTCAATAGTTGCGCCGTCACCAGGAGCGACATTAAAGGAGAAAGTACCTCCAGAAGTCCCGGAAACTGATGCCGTACCACCGAAACAAGTAGGTGTCATCGTAAAAGAAGGATCATCCTCAGCAATTACATTCACCGTTTGTGTTGAACTATTTTGACAAGCACTCGCTGGAGTTGTATACAAAATAACGACCTGATCGCCCGCATCAGCATTTGAAATGACTCCTGAAGTACCATCAATGGTTGCCAATCCTGAACCTGTTTGAGACTGAATCGAAAATACTCCTCCCGGAATTGAAACACCTCCAATGACATTTGTAGTGCTTTCACAATAATCTGATGAAGTGAAAGAGGCATCGTCTAAAGGAATAACATTCACCACTGCCGTTGTCGAGCTTTGACAAGGTCCTGCTGGTGTATCGTACTGAATTGTGATTTGATCACCTGCAATAGCATTTGAAATTACTCCCGATGTCCCATCGATTGTTGCTAATCCTGAACCTGTTTGAGACTGAATAGAGAATGCACCACCAGGTGTCGCAATATTACTCAAAATATTCGACGTACCTTCGCAGAAATCACCTGTCGTAAATGCAGGATCATCCGCTGGCGTTACATTGACGATAACCGTTGAATTACCTTGACAAGGACCAGCCGGAGTGAAGTATTCAATCGTGATCTGATCTCCTACAGCAGCATTCGATACTACTCCTGTCGCACCATCGATCGTTGCCAATCCTGAACCCGTTTGAGATTGTATTGAGAATGATCCGCCCGGCGTTACAATTCCACCAACTGTATTCGTTGTCGTTTCACAATAGTCTCCCGTTACGAACGTCGCATCATCTGCCGGCGTAACATTCACTACCACTATTGAGCTGTTCTGACATGAACCTGCTGGTGTTGTATATTCTATTGTGATTTGATCGCCAAAAACTGCATTTGAAATAATTCCTGTAGAGCCATCGATTGTTGCCGCTCCCGAACCAGTTTGCGACTGAATATTAAATGTTCCACCCGGTGTAACAATTCCGCCAATTGTATTCGTTGTACTTTCACAATAGTCTCCAGATGTAAATGTTGCATCATCCAAAGTTGTAATGAAGACATTCAAGGGAACTCTAAAAGTACCTGGACAAGTTCCAATCCAAAGCGTTGTATCTGCTGTCAAAACAGATGTTGAATAAGTCAGTCCCGTTTCGAATAGTGCGCCTCCATACTGATCGGTATACCAGCCAATTGTGTACCCGGCTGGCAGTACTCCATTGACCAATATTTCCAGATTAATTGACTGTGAGCCACAAATAGTTGTATCGGTAGCAATGATATCAAAGAAATCAGTTGTTAAACCTGCAACTCCTGGTGCGCCTTCCGTTGCACCATTCGGTGGAAAGTTGGTAACCAATGACGAATTAGTGACACCTGCAACACCTCCATTAACGTTTTCAATTGGAGCTCCCAACGTGTAAGAAATTGCTCCTCCAGCACCAGATCCTCCGGGTCCACTAGCCTCCTCGAAACTCGCAAAATTACCATACGCAATATCTTGATTTCCTCCATCACCACCCTCAGCGGAAAGGACTATAGTATTTGGTATAGAAGTAGCATTTTCAATATGGATCCAACCACCTGCACCTCCACCACCTGCACCGTCATTACCTGTTCTATCAGTGCTAAATGGATTCACAACAATGTCCGTAGGATTTGTTTTTTCTCCATTTTCTCCGTCCACGGAGATGGTTCCATCTCCAATTAAACTTCCATAATTGACGATGTACACAAGTCCTCCCCCTCGTCCTCCAGAACCGCCTTGAATTACTCCTCCATTTATTGAATTAGCATCTCCTGCTCCTCCACCTCCTCCGAAAAAGATTCGAGTGTTATCATACATTAATGCATGTCCACCAAAACCACCATTGGACTTTCTCCAATCAGAGCCCCAAGAAGAATTCCCAGGACCATCAGTCAGCTCATTTGCATTGTTTATGGCAAGAGCATAGCCTCCCCTTCCTCCACCAGGAGAGGTGGAACTTCCAAATCCAGGACTCTCCAGATCCCATATTGCAGTATATCCAGAGGGATTTCCAAGACCAGTGTATCCCAGCGCTCCAATATTGGAACCACCACCACCGCCACAATTCTCATATCCACCGCCGCCGCCGCCATTCGCGACTCCTCCAATTCCGTATCTAGAGTATTTATTATCTAACTCTACATGATAACCGAAAATACTCTCCCCTTTTTCTGCACCCTCCATCGGATCGAAAGACCCAAGGTATCTCATTGAGCAACAATCGGCAGTAGCAGAATTACTGTTGGGATCGACCTCTCCTCCCCTAAATCCTCTTTCCGCGGCACTAACTACCCCCCCGGAATTAAGGTCAAGTATGGAATTAACTTCAAGTGCGACAATTCCACCAATCTGACCATTCCAATCGGGTGACGTTATGGAGGTTGCATTAGGAACTGTCAGATTTTCAAATCGAGGTATTCGAACCACCTGAACTTTGAATCCGACGTCATAATTATTTCGAAGACCACAAGAGATCGGTATTACATTTGGTGAGGTATTTCCAGAAACTTCTACTTTTTCAAATTTACCAGCATTACCATAATTAGTAACTCTTCCAAACTCAGATGGTATTGTTATGAATCCGTTGGTGTAAAAACTTTCTTGTGCTGTATAATTTCCACCAAAACCTGTCGTGGCGTACTCATTAATATCTACAGTAGCACCTTGCAGCTGAATTATCAAAAGCAGATCTCCTTCCGCGACAGGCCCACTGAAAGCCCCTCCGAGCATAGCCTCATCGTCCACAACAATGAACTGTTGTCCGGAGACTGCATTCACAGTCATAAATGTATACGTATTTAGGATTTCATCTGTAGTGCCCACAGTGTAATCTCCTTCTTTACCTCGCTGCGCAAAGGACTGAAGACCTGCGCACAAAAGCATAAAGCATAGGATCGCGTTTCCTGAAAATCTCATAGTAATAGTTCGTTTTAACAAGGTGACGCAAATTACGAAAAAAAGTTGGCTATTTCTAGGCCTGAAGCATGCGTTGAACAATACGTGATACTGCCGGACAAATTTCCATATTTCTACGTGTTAAATTTAGGATCTGATACATCCTTTTTCTATCAGTATGCGGATACTCTTTGCATGCTTGTGGACGGCAATCGTAAATGAAACACTTGTTGTCAGAACCAAGGAAACTACACGGTGATGACTTCAAAACCTTATCTCCTTCTTCATCAATTTTCAAATAGTCTTTTTCGAAATCTAATGTTCCTGTTTTCAATTTTCTGGATATTCTCTTGATATCAACATCCCGAAAGATGGGGCTTGTTGTATTACAGCAATTTGCACATTGAAGACAATCAATCTCACTGAAAATTTCAACATGCAATTCATGGAATTGCGTATCTACATCTTTGGATTTTTTCTTTTTTAACTTCTTGAAAAAAGTATCAACTTCTTTCTGGTTATTCTTATAAAAATCCAGCTCTTTCGCGTACTTCATCTCAACTAAAACATTAGTTTTATTCAGTAAAAATAAGGATTGATGTGGAAATATTAACTAGTATTTCTTGGAAGGGGACCAGCAGGGTATGCTGTAGCGATGTGCGATCGATGTTTATATCTCCTGTCTTCCGAGACAAGTTGGTTTGTTCCTCGCTGTTTGATGGAGTTAGAAGACCGTTAGACAGACTATAAAAAAGGGCTCGTGTAAGCCCCTTTTTTGATGGTTTATTATCTATTTAAATTATTCCAAGCCACCTGAGAATCAGTACAATGAGCGCAACTGTTAGAATCAGCCCAACTAGCCATCCCAACCAACCATTTGTAAGGTTATTAAGCAAAGTAAATGCAAGTATTATCAGCACAACAATCAATATCAATGTGATAATCTCTCCATTACTCATTGAGCCAGATGCGGATGCCATTTTTGCCTGCTCAGCTTTATTCCTCATCACTTTAAGAAGACCTCTCTGAGTATTCTTTTCAACAAAATTATCGAATCTCTTGTTAGATTTTCTAGATATTACTTCACTATTAGTTTCTGCCTGATGGTTTCGCTGCCCGTTCTTGGTTTTGGTAATTGAAATGAATTGGGGAGAAGTAGTCTCCTTCAAATTTCTTTGAATTGATACGTCCTCCATACCCAAAGGAATCAAGTCTTTTGTTGCTTGGCTTTCCTTACCTGAGGCCAATGATGTATTCAAGTCTTGAGATGGTGAGATATCTGCGCTAAGGCCATCATAAATTTCTATATTTTCACCATTGACTACAACAGAATTCTTCTCTTTTGCATTTTCTCTAACCACTCTCAAATCCGCATTTGATTTAAAAAAGAAGCCTTTCTTGTATTTCCGTTTTTGGATCAATCCATTACTTACTACGTTATTAGATGACACGCATGAGCCAAGAATTAATGCTAATCCCACTAATCCTGAAAAAATGATTTTTGTTTTCATATATTCTGCTTGTTGATTTATTTACCATTTAATTCCATTGCCCTCAATGTGTTGATCATCAGAGAAGCAATCGTCATAGGACCAACACCGCCAGGGACCGGAGTGATATATGAACATTTTGGAGCAACCCGCTCAAAATCTACATCACCTTTGAGCGCCCATCCACTTTTCTTAGAAGCATCCGGAACACGTGTCGTTCCAACATCGATGACAACTGCTCCTTCCTTAACCATATCTGCAGTTAAGAATTCTGGTCTTCCGATCGCAGCAATAATGATATCTGCATTTCTCGTTTTTTCTTTGAGGTCTTTTGTTCTGCTGTGAGTTAGAGTAACCGTGCAGTTCCCAGGCTCACCATTTCGTGCCAGAAGAATACTCATTGGTGTTCCAACGATGTTACTTCTTCCAATTACTAAACAATCCTTCCCTGATGTTTCTATTCCGTTTCTTCTGATAAGTTCTACAATACCTGCGGGTGTTGCGGGTAAGAATCCAGGAAGATTCAACACCATATTCCCAATGTTCTCGGGATGAAAACCGTCAACATCTTTACGCGGATCGATTGCTTTCGTTATCTTCAATTCATCAATGTGCTCTGGGAGTGGCAGCTGAACTATAAATCCGTCTACATTTTCATCTTCATTCAACTCGTTAACTTTTTGAAGTAATCCTTCCTCAGAAATATCTTCATAATGGAGTAGTGTACTTTCAAAACCAATCTCTTGGCATGCCTTAACCTTTGCATTAACATAAGTCAGCGATCCACCATCACTCCCAATCAAAACTGCAACTAAGTGCGGTATTTTATGTCCGCTGGCTTTTCTTTTATCTACAGCTTCTTTCAACTCTATTCTAATAGATTGTGCCGTGAGTTTCCCATCCAATAATTGCATAATTTTGTTTTTTTCAAATATAGAGTAACCTATTCTAATCCCTAAACTTCAAATAGGTTCTTTATTCACATCAATAAGTTATATTTGAATAAAACTATTAAAATGAATAGAATCCTGCTATTGTTAATGTTAAGTTTTTTATCGTTTGGGAGTAAATCACAAGTAGACGGTACAGAACTCGGTATCGATCTAATGTTCTCTTATTCTAGTAGTCAAATTAGCTCAGGAACTGTTGGCTTAGGAGCTAAATATGGGTTTCTTTTAAGTCAAGAAGTTATCGTTGGGCCCTCTCTTCGTTATCATAGAACATGGACGAATAATCCATTAAACACAAATCCGACCAATACTGGTTTTAATATTTTTGGTGGTGGAGGTTTTATTCACTACCGCCTCGCAAATTATTTATTTTTGGGCTCCGAGGTCGAGATATTAAAATCACCTTATACCAACAATGGATTCTTGAGTAATTCTGGTTCAAAGTGGGTTCCAACCCTCTTATTGGGTGGTGGATTTTCCGGAATGATCGGAGAAAATTTCAGATTGAACGCTGGAGTGATGTATGACATTTTAGACATTCCTAATCCAACTAACCCAAACAATCCAAATCCGAATAGTCCTCTACAACCTTATTTGGCGCGAAATAAAAATACAGGAGTGCCAATTCCTATCGTCTACAGGATTGCTTTCTTTATTCCTCTTAGCTAAGCGCAGTAATAAGTGGGTCCAGAAACCCGGAGGCTTCAAAGATTTGATAGAGTGGATTTCTTTTACTGTTATAATCCGCTCTATTGAAAATTTACGTATCTAAAATCTAATTATTATCATTAGGTTTTACCTTACTTTTAGGGAAATGAAGAAGACCAATTTGCCTGTGAAAATCTGTGTTGGCTGCAAGAGACCATTCAATTGGCGTAAAAAGTGGAAGGACTGCTGGGAAGATGTTTTGTATTGTAGTGAACGCTGTCGAAGAAGTAAAAAAGTTTTAAAGAGTCAAAACTAAATCATCTCATTAAGTTCTCATAATTAGACACTCTCACCGGCCCAGCATTTAAAGAATTCATTAAACCTAATAAGCCAATTAGAGTTCGATTCACATATAAAAAATGACGAGATCCTCTTTTCCCTTTGAGCTGCTTTAAGGCTTTGTTGTCTTTCATTTGGGAGCCTAAATAAAGTAGTTTCTTGTAGTAAGAGGGATCACTAAAATCGAACTGCTCGTGTTGAAAAGGCTGATTAATTATCGTGAGCATTTCTCGGAATGTTGTTTTTATCAATTCAATATCCTCGACACTATCATGAGAATTAAGAACAGCTAAATCTCGAAGCGTTTCTAAAAACAGATTGTCTTCTTCTACATACTTTAACTCAGCCAGTTTAAAAAATGATCGATAGAAATCTTCCGGGATTTCTTTCATACAACCAAAGTCGAGCACAGCAAGTTCATTGTTCTTGGTAACCTTAAAATTACCTGGATGCGGATCAGCATGTACCTTTCGATGTTTGTGAATATGATACAGATAAAAATCCCAAAGGGTTTGTGCAATTTTATTCCTGCATTGAATATTCAATTCTCTGCGAGCAAATTCCGATAAATGGTCCCCAGCGATCCATTCCATAGTAAGCACCGATTTCCCGCTGAGATTATTTTGGACGTAGGGAATCCGTAAATTCGGAATACATTTAGCAGTTTCTCTGACTTCCTTCAGACTTTCGGCTTCTTTCGTGTAATCTGTTTCTTCAAGAAGCTTGTTTTGTATTTCCTTGAAATAATCTTCAACCTCCTCTTCTTTGAGGCTGAACATTCGCAGTGCAATGGGTTTTATCATTCCTAGATCACTTAGAACACTTTCGGCTACTCCAGGGTACTGTATTTTCACTGCATACTTCCTATCATCAATCCAGGCTTGGTGAACCTGACCTATGCTTGCTGCATAACTACTATTTGGATCAAATCTGGTGAATGCTTCATAGGTCGCAATTCCTAGTGCTTTTTTAAAAGACCTTTCAGCCAGCGGCCCTGATAATGGAGGAACATTAAATTGTGCTAGACTAAACTTTTCAACGTATTCTTTTGGAAGGACTCCATCATCCATGCTAAGCATTTGAGCCATCTTCAATGCGCTTCCTTTGAGTTCAGAGAGTCCGTTGTAAATATCTTCGGCATTTGCTGCATTCAGTCTATCCCTCGCCTCTTTTTCGTTGTTCATTATTCTATCGCCAAAATACTTGACATAATTCCCTCCAACCTGCGCGCCCATTTTCAGTACCTTCGATACTCTCTCTACTTTTGATTGAGGAATTCGATCCAAAGATTTCATGATTTACCGAACATGAATTTACCTAAATCTATAAAGCTCTCTACAGCACGTGATTCGGTTAAATCGAAAGACAAACGTAGGCTCTTTTCTATAAAAAGATCCGTTTTCTCAAAACCTTTGGAATCATCCTTAAGCCAGTATAGAACAATCGAACAAAACTGCAACCATGCACCTGAGGCTATAGCCTTATCTCTGAATTTTTCATTTGGAATAAAAGATAGTGCCATAGCATCCACTTGCAACGAATCAACAAACTTCAGAAATGTTCTTTTCCCCAGTTTCAATGAACGAAATCTCATCAATTCACCTTTCTCTAGAGGGAGAATAAATTTCACCAAAGATCTATTCGCTTTGAG
>JALRKF010000030.1 GCA_023254905.1 Crocinitomicaceae bacterium
CTGCCAGATCTAAAAGGGTTTTCAGTCGCTTCCGGCGATAAGAGTATGTACTTAGCTCCTTCGCGATCGATTGGTTATCCCCGATGTCGCTGCAGATTTTATTGAAAATACACATGCGCGAATTTTCATTTGCCGGAATTAAAAGACCCGATTGCAACATAAGTTGGAATAGTCCTACAGTTTTCAAGGTAATACTCTTTCCTCCCGCATTTGGTCCTGAAATGACCAGCATTCGATGAAACTTATCTAAAGAAAGTTGTTGTGGAACGGTCCTCTTTCCTAGCTTCGAATTATTGTGCTGAAGGATGGGGTGGAAGGCATCTGTGAGTTCAAGAACAGTATCTTCTTCAATTCCCGGTAATATTGCTTCTTGTCTGAATGCTAGACTCCCTTTTGCGTTGATGAAGTCAATTTCTGTCAGTAAAGATTGGTATCCTTTGATTAGCTCAAAATACATGAATAGATCCTTTCTTAAGATCCGTAGTATCCTCTCTATTTCCTTATTCTCCTCATAACGGAGCACATCGAGTTCCTGATTCAATGCGGCGTTCGCGTCGGGTTCAATGTAAGTTAGGGTTCCAGTGTTACTACTTCCAAGGATATTCCCTCCAACTTTTTTCTTGTGACTAGAAACAACCGTAAGCACTCTTCGATTTTCTATGAAGGTTTCTGTCGTGTCGCCCAACATATTTAATCGTCTCAACTTACGTACTTCGCGATCAAAGTTCTTATTCACCTCTTTGATTACCACTTTTACTCTGGATCTAATACCGAATAAGGTTTCACTCGCATCATCCTTTACATTTCCGAATTTATCAAAAACCTTTTCGATCAGTTGAATGACTTCTTTGGTATAGTAAACGTTATTGACAAGCTCGTGCAGCAGCGGGTAATCGCCGTCTCTTTTATCGAAGAAATGTAATAACTCATTGCATAGAATGGATGCTCGATAAATACGCATGAAACCTTCAAGACTGATTACGGCATTCTCGATAGGAAGCATTCTCAGTTCTTGGTTCAATTCTTCGAACTGAATTGCAGGGAAGGTCTCGCCTTCCTGTTTTATATGAAGCAGTTCCTGTGTTATGAAAAGATTTTTCTTTAGCTGTTTTCGATTCGAAATAGGCGATAATGATGTACAGCGATCTTCCGCTGTGGGGCCAACAGTAAACTCTTTCAACCATCCTCGAACGGTATTGAATTCTAGATCTTTTATCGTTTGTTCATCTGCAACCATGCTGCAAAGATAGTGGCTTAATTGTCATTAGGGATGGATATCACGTTGATGATCGCGTTATGGTCAGAGAGCCGACGTCTCACTTCGGACTTGCCATATACAGCTTTGGGTTCTTCGATGTAGCATTCCAGTGTCTTCAATTGCTGTCCTTTTTCGATAAGAACGAAGTCTATCCATTTTGGTTTCCCTTCTACAGGATAAAGTTCACTGTCGGAAAAATTTGAAGTGGCTTTCACATCACTCATCGGTTTCTTGCAGGCTACATTCAGAGTATCCTTCAGAAATTCAAAGTTATAAGATCCAAAGGGGATGTTAAAATCTCCAGCATAGATGATGGGTGCATCACGAAGATCCTTTATTTTCTCAGAAAGCCTCTTTAGTTTTTTTACTTGGCTTCTGCGGATAGATTCATTGTCCTTTCCTCTTCCTGCCTGAAGGTGAGTTCCGACAATATGGACCTTGCTAGAGTTATGGATAATGGTAGCGGCAACACCACCCTTTTTAGCCATTTTATCAGCTCCTGTTCCTTTTTTGAAGCTCAAATGTTTAGTTGACAGGATAGAATCTTTTGATGCGATCATGACACCGGAAGAAACTCCCCAGAAACTAACAGGACCAATCTTTGTGAAATTTGAATAATCGGAAGAGAGAGCTTCGACGAGTTTTTTACGTGCCCTTCTATGAAAAACCTCCTGAAGGATCAATACATCAGCGCCAGAGGCACTAAGATAAGCTGCAATACTGTCCGCACGTTTGGCTTGTCCATCCTTTAGAATTGCAGGACGAAGAAAAACATTCCAGGAAAGAACTTTAATGGAGTCTGTTTGTGATAGCCCCCAATGAATGGAGAAGCATATGAACAGTACTGCAATTATTCTCATGTTTTTAGTTCTTCGCGACCATCTGAGTGCTTCGCGAACCTTTGTTTCTCTTTACCGTGTGTCTGATCGTTTTTCGGCCATGGCCATCCTCCAAACTGTGTTTGCTGATAATCCATGAATGCCTGTTGGATCTCTTCACGTGTGTTCATTACGAAAGGCCCGTGTTGAACCACCGGTTCGTTGATCGGTTTACCCTGTAAGATAAGAATTTTCGCTACGGAATCGCCTGAGTTGAAAGTTACCTCTTGTTGTCCATCCAGTTCAATTGAATGATAATCAGGAATTGTTATTTCATCAATAGTAAGATTCGACCCCTCATAAAAGAACGCCATTCGATTAACCTCCTGCGCAGATTTTGGAATCGTGATACTTGAGTTTTTATCCATGTGGATGTTGAGGATCATCACATCATTAACTGCTTCATGTGCCCACGAGTTCGGCGGAGGCTTTGGTGCTGTTAAGTCTCGGAAGTTCCCGGCAATAACCTCGACCATAATCTTGTTTTCGTTAGCATCCATTTCTGAGAATACTGGAATTGATTCTGTCCACATCATTTTAAAGTGTGGATCCACCATTTTGTTTTTCTTTGGTAAATTAATCCAAATCTGGAATAATTCAAGCGGATTTTCCTCCTCACTCTTCAGTAGTGGGAACATTTCAGAGTGCAAGACTCCTTTTCCTGCTGTCATCCACTGCACATCTCCGTTACCGTATCTACCGGCGGCACCAGTAGAGTCAGCATGATCAACTAATCCCTCTCTTACCACGGTAATTGTTTCGAATCCTCTGTGCGGATGTTGCGGAAAACCTGGCACAGAAGCTCCGTGGTACATGCGCCATCCATCCTTTAGAAGGAAGTCCTGTCCAATTTGTCTTCCTTGTAAAAGGCTAGGGTCTGGACCTAAGTTCTCGTTTCCAATAGGGTATTTATCTTCATGATGCACGCAGAATAAAAATGGGTCCATTGTTTCCCACTGAAATCCCATAGCTTTCACACGCTTGATCTTACTCATTTGTTTTTTATTTTCTTCAACCGTTTTAGAATTTGTTACAAAAGCCGACATAGCTAAACCAATAGATCCCAATGTTAGCTTACCTAGGAACGCTCTCCTTTCTTTCGATTCATCTTTCTTTTTCATGATTCAATCGTTGAATTCATTCCTTAAAATTAAAACAATATACCATGGTATATAAACTTAAATAAAATTTTTTTCTACGTATTATAATTCATAACTTTACCCGAACTATAAAACTCTTTAATTAAACAAACTCCTATGAACAAAATAACTTCCACTTTGATGGTGAGTTTATTCTTGCTGTTGTCTTCTCTGACGTTTGCACAGAAAACAAATCACTTTGATGAAAAACCACATGTTCCGAATGAAATGTTAGTACAAGTTCATGCGAACAAAAGCATAAAAGGAATCTTGCACAGGGCTCCTCAATCGTATAGAGTTGAGCTGATTGAGCAATTATCACCGCAGATGCGGATTTGGCTGATAAAATTCGATGAACTGTCAGTTTCTACTCATCAAATGCAAGCATGGTTATACAACCAACCAGAGGTGAGTATCGCGGATTACAACTACTATGTTGACGTACGTTCTACTTTGCCAGGTGATCCATCTTTCACGCAGCAATGGCACCATAACAATACAGGACAGACAGGAGGTACGACAGATGCTGATATTGACTCTGACCTTGCTTGGGATATCACCACTGGTGGCACAACAGCGACCAATGATGATATCGTTGTTTGTATGGTTGAAGGCGGCGGAGGTAACCTAAATCATCAAGACCTTCTACCCAATGCTTGGGTAAATACCGGTGAAATCGATGGTAACGGTATCGATGATGACGGTAACGGTTACGTTGATGATTACGCCGGGTGGAACACAGGATCTAACAATGACAACTTCGGGACAGGTGGACATGGTACCAATTGTCTCGGTATGATCGGTGCAAAAGGTGACAATGGATTGAACGTTGTTGGAGCTAATTGGGATGTGAAATTGATGGTAGTGAATATGGGTGGAGGATTAACACAAGCTAATGTGATTGCTGCTTATACGTATCCGCTCACTTTGCGTCAACAGTGGAATAACTCGGGAGGTACTGAAGGAGCATTTGTTGTTGCAACGAGTGCATCTTGGGGTATCGATGGTGCCAACCCAGCGAGCTACCCACTTTGGTGTAATTTTTATGATACTTTAGGTCATTACGGAATTCTGAATGTTGGAGCAACAACAAACCAAAATTTGGATGTAGATACTGCCGGTGATATGCCAACGGCATGCTCAAGTCCATATATGATCGGTGTGGGTAGAACAGACCATAATGATAACACAGCGGGAGGATACGGTGATCAGACTATTGATTTTGGCGCGCCTGGGATCAACGTTGTAACAACGAGCGGAACAACAGGCATCACAACAACTACAGGAACTTCATTCGCATGTCCACTCACTGCTGGTGTCATTGGTCTCGCATATTCGATTCCATGTCCTAGTTTCATGAGTTTAGTACAATCAAATCCGCAAGGTGCTGCAGACATGGTACTGCAGGCGCTCTGGGATGGAGTTGACCCTAAAACCCAATTGGCAAACAAATTTGTTCATGGTGGAAGATTGAATGCCAAAAATACATTGGACGAATTAATGGGAGTAGTCTGTAGTGGCACACTTTGTCTTTCTCCGTCGAGTATTTCAAACTCTAACATTACTGATAACTCCGCTGATGTTTCATTTACGGCGTACGCCTCAGGTGATGAGTCTCTTTTTTACTGGAGACCCGTTGGAGCAGCAACATGGACTGAATTAAGTAATGCTACTTCTCCAGTAAATCTTACTGGACTCATTGGTTGCACGGACTATGAATATTACATGGCTACCGTTTGTGGCACTGATACGAGTTCATTTTCCTCTGTACAAACTTTTACAACTACAGGATGTGGCAACTGTATTGATTTGTCTTATTGCGCAGGTGCTGCCACGGATGGCGTTGATGAGTGGATTGATGCATTTACAATTGACTCATACACTAACAACTCTGGGAATGATGGAGGTTATGGTGATTATACAGGGTCCGGTTCTATCATGCTTGATGAAGATGCAACGTACAACATTAGCATTGATATTGCATGGTCAGGAACTCTTTACGATGAGCAGTCGAGAATCTGGATCGATCTAGACCAAAGTGGTACATTCGATACAGGAGAGCTAGTATTTGATCAGGGTGTTGCCGATCAGTCAGCAGTAGTAACAGGAACAATTACTATTCCACCGGGTACTCCACTTGGATCTACTAGAATGAGAGTTCAGCTGGCATACCTAGGATCAGGACAAGCTACTCTGCCAGATGTATGTGACTCATATACTTGGGGAGAGGTTGAAGACTACTGTGTTGAGATTACGCAAAGCGTTATTTGTGGTTTGACAACAATAAGTACTGTTACAGATCCACAGTGTTCTGGACAGGATAACGGAGCAGTTTCAGTCATAGTTTCCGGAGGTTCTCCCGGATATACATATGATTGGGGAGCTACTGCTGGCGATGTTGATAATGTTTCAGGTCTTGCACCTGGAAATTATTCTGTAATAATCACGGATGGTGCAGGATGCGATACTACCATTAATTATGTACTTTCTTATCAGACATCGATTACTTTGAACTCCACTGGAACCAATGTATCGTGTTTCGGAGCAATGGATGGTTCCGCAACAACCGTGGCTTCAGGAAGTACAGGGTATAGCTACCAGTGGACTGGAGGACCTGCAACTGATACATACCCTAACTTAGGACCTGGATCATACACGGTAACTGTGACAGACGCTAACGGATGCGAAGCGATCGATGTTATCTCAATTACAGAGCCTATTGAGGTAGTAGCTGGATTTACGCAATCAACAACTAGTTTAACTGCCAATTTAACGAATACATCCACAGGAGGAAACTCTTACTCATGGGATTTTGGAGACGGTACAACCTCTTCGACATTTAATGCTACGCATGTATACACCACACCAGGCACTTATACAGTTTGTTTGACAGCTAATTCGACTTGTGGGAATGATACTACTTGTCAATTTGTTGTAGTTGATAATACAGGATTGCTTGAAGATCCTAATGAATTTATTAAAGTCTATCCGAATCCAGCTAGTACTGAGATAAACTTCGTTATCTCTGGAATCGAAGTTTCAGCGATAGAGATACTTGATGTAGTCGGAAAAGTTATTGCTCGTAAGCAGGTTATCGGGCCGAAAACAAAAATGGATGTTCTCAACTATTCTGATGGCGCATACTTTTATCGAGTATTAAATTCAAATAATGTGATTCTTCATACGGACAAAATTATTGTACGGAAATAAAAATACTTTTTCACTCAAAAGCCTTTCATTCAGAAAGGCTTTTTTTTAGACTTGTATTATGAAAATAGTATCATTCAACGTGAACGGTGTTCGAGCAATCACCAAGAAAGGCTTCATTGAGGATATGCAAAAAATGAACCCTGATATTCTCTGCCTGCAAGAAACAAAAGCGACAGTTGATCAAACCATGGATGCATTGAGTGATTTCGAAGATTACATGATATATGGGAATGAGGCTGAAAAGAAGGGGTATTCTGGAACGGCAATACTCACGAAACAGGTTCCGCTTTCTGTTAGCTATGATATCGGAATAGAGGACCACGATAAAGAGGGTAGGGTTATCGCATTGGAATATGCAGATTTCGTATTGGTAAATGTTTACGTGCCCAATTCAGGATCTGACTTAAGAAGACTGGATTACCGACAAGAATGGGACAGAGCATTTCTGACCTATTTAAAAGATCATGAAAAGAATAAACCGGTAATCGTTTGTGGTGATTTTAATGTTGCTCATAAGGAGATTGATCTGGCGCGCCCTAAGCCCAACTACAATAAATCTGCCGGATTCATGCAGGAAGAGATAGATGGAATGAATGCATATACAGGAAATGGTTTGATAGATACTTTTCGCTTGCTTCAGAATGATGAGGTAAAGTATTCCTGGTGGAGCTATCGAGGAGGAGCTAGATTTAAGAATATTGGTTGGCGGATTGACTATTTTTTAGTATCTAAAAGTATGAAAGATAGGATAAAGACCGCAGAAATTCATAACAATGTCATGGGGTCAGATCATTGTCCGGTATCCATAGAGTTTGAATAAAAAAGGGGATGCAATTGCATCCCCTTTTTTACTCTAGTTCGGTGAGCTTATTTCTTCTTTGAACAACAAGACTTAGTTGCAGTTGTTGATGTCGAGCTACAAGATCCAGCTTTAGTTGTAGAAGTTGTAGAAGAGCA
>JALRKF010000073.1 GCA_023254905.1 Crocinitomicaceae bacterium
AAAGTATGAGAAGGACTTTGAAAATCAGGCTAAATATCGCGACTATCAGTACATTGATCTAAAGACAAAATAATCTGAAAGTAAATAAAAGTGAAAGCCTCATCGTTTGATGGGGCTTTTTTATTAATTGAACTTAATACTCTTTGCTGGTTGAATTCTAGAAATTACCATACTAGGAATAATAAGTGCACTTATACAAATAATCATTGTCCCTAGATTGAGTAAAATAATATGCAGAAGATCAAGCTGAACAGGAACCTCTGTTAGATAGTATACCTCTGGATTCAATGGAAACAATCCAAATTGCTGTTGAATTACACATAAGGTAATACCAATGATATTTCCATAAATCATACCTCTTCCAATTAGAAATCCCGCTTGATACAGAAAAATCTTTCGAATATACCAATTAGATGCGCCCATGGATTTTAGTAGTCCTATGAAATTAGAGCGAATCAATATTAAAGCAAGAAGAGCAGATCCCATATTTATAATTCCGATCAATATCATTAGAGTTAAAATGATCCAAACATTGATATCGAGAAAGCCAAGCCAGACAAAAATATCACTTTCATTTTCCAAAATACTAGACACTTTCAATAGTTGACCTCTTTCATCTGGCTTAAAAGAAACCATTTCATTGATTTTTTCAAATGTCGTCTCGAGATCTTCCCATTTATGCACAATGACTTCCAGACCACCAATGTACTGTTTTGAAGATCCCTTGCCGTCAATAGCTTCAAAAGCAATTATTTTTGAACCTGCGTTGACCTTAAATTTGCTTCCGTTATCATTCAAGTAAGATTTATGAATTTCATCTATTTCGTTTAGTTGAATGTTACATGATGAAGTATTATCACCTTCTAATTTAATTTTTAGATAAGAGGTATCGGATATGGTCGTTTCTAAAATTGATGCATCTATATCCGACCAATAGTCAGAAACGATAAGTCGAATTATTGTATCTTTTTTTGGACAAGTAATAAATCCTTTTTGCCGACCAAAGCCTTTTCCCCAATCATATCTATAATTACCGTTTCCTCCAGACACGTCTCCATAAATAATGATATTTCCATTTTTATCTAATGTGTCTGCAACACGTATACTCGACTTTATTCCCCAGTCATTAAGTTCTTGTACATATTTTAGATCACTAATGACCATTTTCTGATCGAATTCTTCCATTCCCGATCGGTAAATACCAACGATCTTAAATTTTCTCTTCACAGGCTGATTACGTACGAAAAATGCACTTATCTCATCATTTAGATTATACGCAAGTTGTGATGCTAGCTTTAGTGAGATGAGCACTTCATTGGAGGGTGAATCATTTCTGATTTTTGGAACTCGACCTTCCACAAGATGATTTTCGAAAAATGTCCAATCAAAGTGATTGTCAACTCCCTTTACAATACTTCCGGAAACTTCCAATTGAGACTCAACTGTATCTTTTCCATTTGGCAATTTATAGGCAATTTCAGATTTGTTTGACTGAAAAAGAACCGGCTTAAATCCAACTGACTGAATGTTTTTGACGCCCTTTATGCTCAGAATGGAATCGTTTAGCACCTTGCTCTGGACAAAGGGAGAACTTTCGTAAATAGACACCTCTCCTTCAGTCATTAAGAAAATATGCGATCCAAATCCAGTTATCTTTTGGCGTACTTCTTGTTGAAACCCAGTTACTATGGCAATTGTTATTAAATTGACTATCATTGCCAATGCAATACTAATAATTGAGATGCGTACGATTGGTTGAGATACTCTCTTACCTTTTATTACGCTCTTAAGTGTTTTTCTGGATATGAAATATTCAAATGCCAATGCTCATTTTTCTTCCCGACTAAAGTACTCATTGCTTTTGTCACTGAAAAGTATATTGCTTTTTTTGATGTCTTGCACCTCAGATAGTCATTCTCAAACGGAGCCTATCCAGCAATTAGATTCAGAATTAATGGAAGTTAAAGTCGCTGCAAGTAGGCTATCAGAATATCTTCATTATCTAGAGGGTAAGAAAGTTGCGATTGTTGCGAATCAAACATCTTTGATTAATGATAAACACCTAGTGGATACACTTCTATTGTTGGATGTTGATGTAACTAAAGTATTTGCTCCAGAGCATGGTTTTCGGGGTAGTGCAGATGCAGGAGAGGAGGTTAAGGACAACTTAGATGCCAAAACGGGATTACCAATCATTTCATTATATGGGAAGAATAAAAAGCCCAATTCAGATCAATTGGAGGATATAGATATTGTGATATTTGATATTCAGGATGTTGGAGTACGATTTTACACCTACATATCGACACTGCATTATATTATGGAAGCTTGCGCAGAAAATAACAAAGAGTTGATAGTGTTAGATAGGCCAAATCCAAATGCTAATTATGTAGATGGCCCCGTTCTGGATACTAATTTTCGATCTTTTGTTGGGATGCATCCAATTCCCATAATTTATGGAATGACAATTGGGGAGATGGCAAATATGATCCAAGGGGAACGATGGATAGCACAAAAAGTTGATTTGAAAATAATTTCAATGGAGAATTATTCGCACCAAGTTCAATATGACTTGCCGGTTCCACCATCACCAAATTTGAGGACTACACCTTCAGTTTGGTTATATCCATCATTGTGTTTGTTCGAAGGCACAGTAGTTTCTGTTGGAAGGGGAACGGATAAACCATTCGAACAGTTTGGCCATCCAGCTTTTCCCGATACATTGTATTCTTTTACTCCAAAACCTTCGTATGGAGCATCTAGTCCTAAATTAAAAGACGAGATATGTTATGGTTACATACTATCCGAAGATGGATTAAGCAGGCCTCAGCATTTCGATTTATCTCACTTAAAAATTGCCGTAAAATTTTTAAACGGCAAGGAGTTCATTAATAACAGGAGATTTTTTAATCTATTGGCGGGAAATGAAAGATTAGCCGATCAATTAACAAGTGGTATGTCTGAAAAGGATATTCGTGCGAGCTGGGAACCAGAATTGTCTGAATTCAAAAAACTTAGAATGAAATACCTCTTGTACGATTAAATCTACTTCATGGAATCGGCACTCTCAAGTACTTTAGCTTTCATTTCTTCCATATAATTCTCGAGAACTTTAAGCCTCTCCGGATTACTACTAGCAACAATTTTAGCAGCCAGAATACCCGCATTTTTAGCACCATCCAAAGCAACAGTTGCAACAGGGATACCCCCTGGCATTTGTAAAATGGAGAGGATACTGTCCCAACCATCTATTGAATTTCGAGATTTGACAGGCACACCTATCACAGGAAGTGGAGTCAACGAAGCAGTCATTCCAGGCAAGTGAGCTGCACCTCCAGCACCTGCAATGATAACTTTTAGACCACGTTTATGAGCATTTTTAGCATAATCGAACATTTTTTCTGGTGTTCGGTGTGCTGAAACGATATCTATCTCGTAGGTAAAACCAAGTTCATCCAAAATATTTGATGCCTCGCGCATTATCGGAAGGTCCGATTTACTACCCATGATAATTCCAATTTCTGCCATAACTTTCCTTTTTACAAATGTACTTAATCTGCAGAAGAAAGGACTTTGTACCCTTCTAAATTGTCGATTCCCCAATTTTCAACTTCCTCATTGGACCAAAGGAATGGAAAGAAAATGCGTTTCTGATACTTTGGATGCATATATTTTGTCCAATTACTCCCACCTGTTGCGTCGCCACCTCCTATGTATTTGATTGCGGCGTTATAATGTGCCATTACCCAAACTACATTTACGGTATGGTCATAATGTCTCATAGCATTTATCAAATCTAAGTTTTTCTGATGTTCTTCATTAAGAGACTTGAATTTCATTGCAAGATTAATAGAATTATAATCCTTCATAAAATCAATAAAATCTCCCATATATTTTTTTTCGAAGTTGTCCAGAAGTGTTGATTTTTGACCAGTAGTATAATTCTTGCCGGCAGCCTGCCAATAGAGGTGTTCGTATGCGTGCTCAAAAGGAGTGTTTCGATCAATTGTTGCTCTAAATCGAATGTCAATTAAATTAATCAACTCCGTCGAGGCAAATTCTATCATACGATACTGAGCGCTTTGGAAACCACTTGCAGGTGTTAAGGTATGCCTAAACTGAAGGTATTGATCTTTATCCATACCATCTCCCATTATATCAAATGATGAAGCTAGCATATCAAAATATCGACTAATTCTCAATAGGTGCTTGGTAAATTTGTTGGCACTTAATTCCTCGGCTTTCGCCACCTGATCAATCTCCCAGAGAATCATTTTAAAGAGGAGTTCATTGATTTGATGATACATGATAAAAACCATTTCATCGGGTAGGGTAGTTCTTTGAACCTGCAAACCCAGAAGAGCATCAGTTTGGATATAATCCCAATAAACCATTGGCTTACTCCACAGAAGGCCTTCTAGCATGGCTTCCGCAGGGATACCTAACTCTTCATATTTATTATCAATTTGCTTAAGAATTTCTTCTCTAGTCATATTTGATGTTTTTGAGTTTCAAATGTAGCATTCTATGCGGTCAAAAATATAATTTTCATTTACAGGTTAAATTTCCAACGTTTTTTTGCCTTGGATTGAGGGCAAATCCGAATGGATAATTATGTTAAGCCAATAAGGTCTCATGGAATTTTGTTTCATTTCACCCTTCAAATTCAGTATTCAAAAACCTTAGTAAAATATACTTTAAATTATTTATTAAAATCAAATTAATGGCAATCGACAATTTTATTGTAAGGAATTCTCACTCAAACCTTAATACTAGAAATGGCTAAAAAAGGGGCTGAATATCAGCCCCTTAAAGAAATACATATTGATTATAATGTGCCTCGTCTTTCTTGTTCTCTTTCTATTGATTCAAAGAGTGCTTTAAAATTACCTGCTCCGAATCCACGCGCACCCATTCGTTGAATAATCTCGAAGAATAAGGTTGGTCTATCCTCAACCGGCCGCGTAAATATTTGTAATAGGTATCCCTCATCATCAGCATCTATCATAATCCCTAGATTTTTGAGTGTTTCCAAATCCTCTCTCAATTCATGATCATGCTCCGCAAGTCTTTCGGGTGCAGCAGCATAATATGTGTCAGGTGGGGTTGTCAAGAATTCAACACCTCTAGCGCGCATTCCAGCAACTGTTTTGATAATATCATCGGTAGCTACAGCAATATGTTGAACTCCTGGACCTTCATAAAAATCAAGATATTCTTCAATTTGAGATTTTTTCTTTCCTTCTGCCGGTTCGTTGATCGGAAATTTAATTCGACCATTGCCATTGCTCATTACTTTACTCATCAAGGCTGAATATTCCGTATGAATCTGTTTATCATCAAACGATAAGAAGTTTTCAAACCCCATGACGTCTTCATACCATTTCACCCATGTATTCATTTCTCCCCAACCAACATTTCCTACCATATGGTCGACATATTTCAGACCGAGTGACTCAGGATTATAATCTGATTCCCACTTTACAAATCCTGGCATAAAAACGCCGCTATAATTTTTGCGTTCCACAAAAATATGAACAGTTTCCCCGTAGGTATGTATTCCAGCTCTCACAATTTCACCATATTCATCTTTTTCTACAGTTGGACTCATATATGATTTTGCACCTCTTGATGTTGTTTCTCTCCAAGCTTGTTCAGCATCTTCAACCCAAAGTGCGATGACCTTAACACCATCTCCATGCTTTACAATATGTTCGTTAATGGGGTGTTGAGAATTTAGCGGAGTCGTAAGTACCAATCTGATCTTATCTTGCTTCAAAACATATGAAACGGTATCCTTACTACCAGTTTCTAAGCCTTTATATGCATACGATTGAAATCCAAATGCAGTTTTATAGAAGTGAGCGGCTTGCTTAGCATTACCAACATAAAATTCTACATAATCTGTGCCTAACAACGGTAAGAAGTCTTGAGCCCCCTCAAAAATCTTCTCCAATCCATATTTAACACTTTTAACGTCTTTACTCATATCAGTTTTTATTTGTTAATTATTTTGCTCCGATCCAGCTTTTGTGATAATCCTCCTGTTCAAGATCAAGCGCTTGTTTTGTTAGTTTGAGCGGTTTAAATGTGTCCACCATTACCGCAAGCTCTAATGTTTCTTTCTCTCCAATACTTCTTTCATATGCTCCTGGGTGCGGTCCGTGTGGAATGCCAGCAGGGTGCAAAGTTATTTGTCCCATTTCTATGTTATTACGGCTCATGAAGTCACCATCCACGTAATAGAGTACTTCATCTGAATCAATATTACTATGATTGTAAGGTGCTGGGATGGCATCCGGATGATAATCGAAAAGTCGTGGAACGAATGAGCAAAGAACAAAACCAGCCGTTTCAAATGTTTGATGAACTGGCGGCGGTTGGTGAACACGACCTGTGATAGGCTCAAAGTCATGAATTGAGAACGCGTAAGGATAATTATAACCATCCCATCCAATTAGATCAAAAGGATGATTAGAATAAACATAATCGTATAATACATCTTCTTTTTTGATTCGGACGAGAAAATCACCTTCTTCATCATGTGTTTCTAAAACATGCGGAGGCCTTATATCTCTTTCGCAAAATGGTGAATGCTCAAGAAGTTGCCCAAACCAGTTTCGATATCTCTTAGGGGTATAAACAGGACTAAATGATTGTACAATTAATAGCTTGTTCTCGTCACCTTTGAAGTGTAATTGATAAATCATCCCTCTTGGGATTACCAGGTAATCGCCATAGGCAAAATCTATATTTCCTAGTTGCGTTTTCAGTGTTCCTTGTCCCTTGTGGACAAAAATGATTTCATCAGCATCCGCATTTTTGTAGAAATAGTCTGTCATTGAATTTTTTGGAGCCGCAAGCTCGATATAACAATCTGAATTCACTAGCATGGGAACACGACTCTCCAAAAAATCATTCTTTTCTAGAACCTTGTAGCCCATAAAGCTTCGCATGATCATGTTTTTGTTTGCACCTATCTCAGGAGCAATATTTTTTTCTCCTTTGATTTCCTTCACAACTGTGGGAGGCCTCATGTGATACATTAATGACGACATTCCGTCAAAACCAATAGTTCCAAATAATTGTTCGTGGTATAAGGAGCCATCATCCTTTCTGAAAATCGTATGTCGTTTGGGAGGTATACTCCCGAGCTTATGATAAAATGGCATAATTAATTGATTAATAGGTTATAATAATTCAATTGCATTTCTCAACGTATCATACAGGATTCCGTTTGAGATAATGACAAAATAGTTTATTTAAACCGTTGAACATAAATATAATGTTTGTTGGAACAAATTTATATCAACGATAAAGTATAAAAAATGATTTAGATCAGTTATTCTATTTTAGGATAGAATTTTGAATTAGGAAATTTAGGAAATATTAATTCTATTTGTGAACTATTAATTACGAAGAGAATGTCGGGTAAAACGATAGTCATAGGAGCTTGTGGACAAATCGGAACCGAATTGGTTCTAGAATTGAGGAGAAGAAACGGAGATGAACAAATTATTGCTTCTGATATAAGAGAGACTTGTCCAGTAACTCTTGAAAATGGTCCCTACATAAAACTAGATGTTCTCGATAGAGAGAGTGTAAGGAATTACATCATTGATAATGACATAGAGCAGGTTTACCTATTGGCTGCTTTATTGAGCGCAACAGCTGAAAAGCATCCGGAATTTGGTTGGAAGCTAAATATGGAGGGATTGTTCACAATTCTAGATCTAGCGAAAGAAGGACATCTAAAAAAAATATTTTGGCCATCTTCCATTGCTGTTTTTGGCCCATCAACCCCAAAAAATAATACACCTCAGGTTACAGTAATGGAACCAACCACTGTTTATGGTATATCAAAGCTCTCTGGAGAGCGGTGGTGTGAATATTATTTCAAACAATATGGAGTAGACGTCAGAAGTTTGAGGTACCCAGGATTAATCTCGTTCGGAAGTTTACCTGGTGGTGGAACCACGGATTATGCGGTTGACATCTTTTATCAGGCCAAACTAAAAGGAGAATATGAGTGCTTTATCTCTGAGGAAACGTATTTACCTATGATGTATATGGAAGATGCAATTCGGGCGACTATTGAGCTAATGGAAGCACCCGCTGACAATCTTACAATACGGTCCTCATATAACCTTGGAGGGATAAGCTTTACACCGAAAGAATTGACGAAGATCATTCAAAAAACGATCTCAGATTTTTCGATTTCTTACAAGCCAGATTTTCGACAGAAAATTGCCGACACTTGGCCTGAATCCATAGATGATTCTGTAGCGAAGAGAGATTGGAATTGGAAAGAAAGCTACAGACTTGAAGAACTCGTTGATGTAATGCTTAAAAATGTCAATATCAGCTTGCTAGAGAGTGAATAAAATTATTCTCGCATAACAATTAGTCGATAAAAAATACAGATTTGGCGAAAATATTGTACTTTTTTTTACTAATTTTAAGACATATGCTAAATTCGTTGAAGACATTAGTCTTTAAACTTGTTACTATGAAACCTAAATTATTAATCGGTTGCACAATCGCGTTTCTTTTTGTGTTTGTTCAAGCTAATGCATCTGTTTTCGATCAAGAAGACGATGTTAATAAAGTCGATAATAAGGGAAGAAAGCAAGGTAGATGGATTTATTTCGGTAAAGATCGTCCGTCGGCAGGGTATCCTGATGAAGGTAAGATAGAGGAGGGGCCTTACAAGGACGATAGAAAAGAAGGTCTTTGGACGAAATACCATAGAGATGGAATAACGCCAAAGTTGAAAGGCGAATATCACAATAATGTTCCATCTGGGAAATACACCAAAATATATCCAAATGGTAATGTGAGAGAGGTAGGGACATTCAAAACTGGTAAATACTCGGATTCACTCAGAAGGTACCATGAAGATGGTTCATTAGAATATGAGTCGTTTTACAATGAAAATGGTTTTGAGCAGGGAACTGTTAAGTATTTCTACCCCAATGGTCAGCTCGAGTTTGAGTACGTTTCCCAGGACGGTATACCTACAGGTAAAGCAGTTCGATATTATGAGAATGGGGATGAAAAAGAAATCCTGTATTATGACGAAAGCGGAAAGGTGGAAAAAAGTGAATTGAAAGAAATGATTAACCCTTCAATTGATGTTGAAGATCCAGGGTTATCTAAGGAACGAGCACCTAAAATATCTTCAGAGCCTCAAACAAAAGGAATCAAATTTGAAGCAAACGGTTACAACAAAATCTACAACGAAAATGATGAAATCTGGCAAGATGGTGAATTTGTAGATGGTAGGCTATGGGATGGTAAAGTTTATGAATATGACTCAGATGGAATATTGCTTAAAGTAAGAGTATTCAAGAAAGGAGTTTATCACTCCGATGGTCAATTATAGAAATCAAGAAAACATTTACTTAAGGGCTCTATAGGAGCCCTTTTTTATTGCTATAATCAGTATATTTGAAATGTAATAATCACATGAATGAATCGAGATAAAGGAATGAGAAAGGACTTCTTTTTTGACCCTTCGAATTCTCCAGTTGTCGATAAGGTTGGAGTTGAGGAAAGGGTTTCTCGATTCCAGAAAAGATCGATTAAAAAGGAATCAAAATTACAGGGTCTCAAGATGATCCTTAATATGATCGATCTTACTACTCTTGAGGGAAAAGATACAGAGGGGAAAGTAAAACAGATGTGCTTTAAAGCAAAGCATCTTCATGATAGTTATCCTGGGCTACCAACTGTTGCAGCTGTATGTGTTTATCCTTCCATGGTTAAAACAGCCAAGCTTGCTGTGAGAGGTTCGGGAGTCAAAGTTGCATCTGTATCAACAGCCTTTCCCAGTGGACAGGCTCCCTTGGAAGTAAAACTGACAGACACCAAATTCGCCGTAGAAAGCGGAGCCGATGAAATAGATATGGTGATTTCTCGGGGGAGATTCCTCAAGGGTGATTATAATTTTGTTTACGACGAAATAGCTGCAATTAAGAATGCATGCGGAAAAGCTAGGTTGAAAGTAATACTCGAAACGGGTGAATTGGTCACGCTCGACGACGTTCGAAAGGCAAGTGATATTGCGATTCATGCCGGTGCTGATTTCATCAAGACTTCTACTGGTAAGATCTCACCAGCGGCAACTTTACAAGTTACCTATACAATGTTGGAAGCTATAAGAGATTATTACGATGAGACCGGGATTATGATTGGTATGAAGCCTGCGGGAGGAATTTCAAATTCAAAACTTGCACTTCATAATTTAGTTATGGTTAAAGAGGTACTCGGAAGTATGTGGTTAAGTAATGAATGGTTCCGATTTGGAGCAAGTAGTTTAGCAAATGATGTGTTGATGCAAATATTAAAAACAGAAACAGGAATCTATCAATCGGGTGACTATTTCTCAATTGACTAAGGATGGCAAAGGAAAAAAATATAAGTTGGGATTATTCTCCTGCACCTGAGAATACCTCACATGTGAAGGTGAAAGAGAGATATGAATTGTACATCGATGGAAAATTCGTAAAACCTGAATCAGCTAAATATTTTGATACTGTAAGCCCTTCAACAGGAAAAAAACTCGCTTCTATTGCCTATGGAAATGAAAAAGATGTAGATAAAGCTGTGAAGGCTGCAAGAAATGCTTATGTCAATATATGGTCAAAAATGTCTGGTGCGGAGCGTGGAAAATATATATATCGGATAGCTCGTCTCATGCAGGAGCGTGCACGTGAACTATCTGTTATTGAATCGATGGATTCAGGTAAAGCAATACGTGAGTCGCGAGATGTTGATGTCCCTCTGGCGTGTAATCATTTTTTCTATTATGCAGGTTGGGCTGATAAATTGGAGTACGCTTTTCCAAATAGAAAAGTAGAATCATTGGGAGTAGCAGGACAAATTATTCCTTGGAATTTCCCAATTTTAATGGCTGCCTGGAAGATTGCTCCAGCTCTAGCTACAGGGAACACCATAGTTATTAAACCAGCGGAAACAACTCCTCTAACAGCCATGAAACTTGCCGAGATTATTCATGATAGTGGTTTGCCAGCAGGGGTAGTAAATGTTGTTACAGGCTATGGGGATACTGGTGCTGCCATAGTGAATCATAATGATGTTGATAAGATTGCATTTACTGGATCAACAGGAGTAGGAAAGATAATCCAAAAAGCAATTGCAGGAACAAAGAAAAAAGCTACCCTTGAGCTTGGTGGTAAGTCTGCTAATATTATTCTCGAGGATGCACCTTTAGATCAAGCCGTTGAGGGAATAATAAATGGGATCTTCTTCAATCAAGGGCATGTTTGTTGTGCAGGCTCAAGGTTATTGGTTCAAGAGAGTGTTGCTGATAAGGTGATTAGAAAGCTGAAACGACGGATGGAAACATTAGTTGTTGGAGATCCATTGGATAAGAATACGGATGTTGGAGCTATTAACTCAAAGGAACAGCTGGATATCATAAAGAAATATGTATCTATTGGTTTGGAGGAAGGAGCAACCATGCATCAGATATCGTGCAATATTCCAAAGAATGGCTATTTCTTTGCTCCCACAATTTTTACGGATGTTGCACAATCCAGTACTATCGTAAAAGAGGAGATTTTTGGACCTGTCCTTACTGTACAGACTTTCAGGACAGTTGATGAAGCGATTCAAAAAGCGAACAATTCAGAATATGGTTTAGCTGCCGGAGTTTGGACAGATAAAGGCTCCAGGATATTCAACTTGACAACGAAACTGAATGCCGGGGTTATATGGGCGAATACTTATAACAAGTTTGATCCTGCATCACCATTCGGAGGATACAAGGAAAGTGGATTTGGAAGAGAGGGAGGTCTGCATGGACTAAATGCATACGTAAAACTGCGATAGTTATGGAACGATTGGAAGTATTAAAAACATATAAGATTTATATAGGCGGTAAATTCCCTAGAACTGAATCTGGAAGATACTATACGCCTGAAAACAAGAAAGGTGAGCAATTAGGAAATATTTGCCTTGCCTCAAGAAAAGATGTGAGAAATGCTGTTGTAGCTGCTCGAAAAGCATTTGGAGGATGGGCTGAACGATCTGCGTTTAACCGCTCTCAGATATTATATCGTATTGCAGAGATGCTAGAAGGAAGAAAGGCACAATTTATTGATGAATTGATTTTCCAGGGAGTAAGTCATAAAGAAGCGAATTCTGAAGTAGAAATGTCTATTGATCGATTAATCTATTACGCGGGATGGTGTGATAAGATTAATCAGGTTATGGGATCAGTTAATCCTGTTTCTTCTTCCCACTTTAACTTTTCTGTTACAGAACCAACAGGTGTGGTTGGAGTTGTTCCTGATGGCAGCTCATCGCTAATCGGATTAATTTCTCTTGTTGCACCAGTAATTGCGTCAGGTAATACATGTGTTGTCTTATCCTCTGAAGCTATGCCACTGTGTTCAATAACATTTGCTGAAGCCTTGGCAACATCAGATGTTCCCGGAGGGGTAGTAAATATTCTTACTGGTATGCGCAATGAAATGCTACAACCTTTAGCAACGCATATGGATGTTAATGCAATGGCATATGCTGGTAATAAGACCGAAGAGATTAAAATGCTAGATGAAAGTTCTGCTCTGAACTTGAAACGGATTAACAAATATCAGGAGAATTGGATGAATCGAGATATGCAAGATCTATATTTTATTACCGACTTCTGTGAGGTAAAAACGACTTGGCATCCTATTGAGAATATTGGTGGAGCAACTTCCAATTACTAGAATGAAAAGAAATGAAAAAGGGTAGCTGTTCGGCTACCCTTTTTTGAAAGTTATATCTATTTATTGTATTACGAATACAATTGGTAAGCTACATTTTGTTCTTACCGATTTTCCTTTAGTCTCACCAGGAATCCATTTTGGCATAGAACGAACAACTCTTTTAGCTTCTTTATCTAAGTCAGAACTAACTCCCCTTTCGACCTTTATGTTCGTAATTTTACCATCTTTTTCCACAACAAACGAAAGGTACACTTTCCCCTGCTCGTTCATCTCCATAGCCATTTCTGGATACACAACATTGTCTCGAATATATTGCTTCAAGGCCGCTGCCCCGCCAGGAAATGATGCCTCGACATCTGGGAATTCGATTATTTCCTCAGAAATTTTTGTTTGCTCAGTTGCTATTTTCACTGGAGGCGGAACAGGAACAATTTTCTTTGGTGGTTCTTCTTTATTTTCCTCTTCAAGGATTTCCTCTGCCGGTGGTGGTGGAACTTCCACAGCTGTCTCTTCTTGAGGCGGCTCTTCCTCTGGCTCCTCTTGCGTTTGTTCAAAGCTATCTTCAGAGAGGTTTTCTACAAGCTTATCACTCGTTTTGCGATCAATCGCAGTAGTGTAAGAGAAGGATGCTAAAACTAGACTTCCTATAAATAGTAGTCCTATCATCATTGCAGGTCCTTTAATCCTCTCGTTGTCTGCTTCTTTGCTTTTCTTTAATTCCATAACTATCGAAATACAGTGTAAATATATAAATATGTATCAAATTTTGTACCATCATTAAACACATTCTGAGTGACATATACAAGTCTATGACTCAACTGAACGTGTGGCACATATTTACATACAGCTGTAAATTAAAAAGGTTCAAAATATTCTTAAACCTTCAAAGGATAATCGTTTTATCCAACATGGCTTTTGTATGCATCTGCATCCATTAATCCATCTATTTCTGAAATATCGGACATTTTTATCTTAATCATCCATCCATCACCATAAGGGTCCTCATTTACAGTTTCGGGACTTGCTTCGAGAGCTTCGTTGAATTCGGTGATCTCTCCAGAAACTGGCATAAATAGGTCAGACACAGTTTTTACAGCTTCAACTGAACCAAAAACTTCTTCTTTGTCAAGTTCCTCACCTTCAGTTTCTATCTCTACGTAAACGATATCGCCCAGTTCACCCTGTGCGAAATCTGTTATACCAACAATCGCGATGTCTCCATCAATTTTGATCCATTCGTGATCTTGGGTATACTTTAAATCTGCAGGAATATTCATAGTCTAATTGAGTTTGATACGCAAAAGTAAAATTTTTCTTTTCCGAACTAAGGAAGAACTCGAATTTTGTACTAACATTTAATCTAGGTTTATTAACTATTTTTGCATTCTATGATTAATCAGGACCAATTTAAGGAGGTGAAAAATCGTGTGGAAGCTATCGAGTCTTATTTGAAGATTCCTGCAAAACGAATGGAACTAAGTGAGCAGGAACTTAAAACTCAAGACCCTGATTTCTGGAATGATCCGAAGGACGCAGAGATTCAAATGAAGAAAATCCGGGGGATAAAAATTTGGATAGAATCTTTTGATGAGCTCGATGAATTGATCGGGGATTTGGAGGTATTAATAGACTTTGCTAAAGAGGGAGAGGCAACAGAGGAGGAAGTAACCCAGAAATATGATTTGCTTCTAGAAAAAATTGAAGAACTTGAATTGAAAAATATGCTGTCCGGAGAGGAGGATGCTTTGGATGCCGTTTTACAAATAACAGCAGGTGCTGGTGGGACAGAAAGTTGTGATTGGGCATCTATGTTGATGCGTATGTATATTATGTGGGGACAGAAGAATGGATACAAGGTAAAAGAATTGAATTATCAAGAGGGTGATGTTGCAGGAATAAAAACCGTAACACTTGAATTTTCTGGTGATTTTGCTTTTGGTTACTTGAAGGGAGAGAATGGAGTGCATAGACTTGTTAGAATTAGCCCATTTGACTCGAATGCGAAAAGACATACTTCTTTTGCATCGGTCTATGTGTATCCACTTGTTGATGATTCAATTGAAATCAATATTAACCCAGCTGATATATCTTTCGAAACTTTTAGGGCAGGAGGAAAAGGCGGACAGAATGTGAATAAAGTTGAGACAGCCGTGCGATTAAGGCATGAACCTTCAGGTATAATTATCGAAAATTCTGAATCTCGCTCTCAACTTGCAAATAAGGAAAAAGCAATTCAATTATTGAAATCACAGCTTTATGAACTCGAGTATAGATCACGTATGGAAAAACGTGCGGAGATCGAAGCTGACAAGAAGAAAATTGAATGGGGGTCACAAATACGAAATTATGTGATGCATCCTTACAAGCTTGTGAAGGATGTACGGACGAGCTATGAAACGGGGAATGTTGATGCTGTAATGGATGGGGATCTAGGACCATTCCTAAAAGCGTATTTAATGACATACGGAAATTAGAAAAAATGGCGGAAGTAAAAGTTTATCATAACCCTCGTTGTACTAAGAGTCGAAACAGTTTGATATTTCTTGATGAGAAAGGAATTTCATATGACGTGCATCTGTACCTTCAAGATTCATTAAAACATGATGACTTAAAGAATATTCTGACCCAATTAGGGATGACACCACAGGAATTGTTGCGTAAAAATGAGACTGTATTTAAGGAGCAGTTTAAAGGCAAGAAGCTAACCGATGATCAATGGATAGAAGCAATGATTAAGTATCCAAAATTAATGGAACGACCGATCGTTGTAAGAGGTAATAAAGCGGTTGTTGCTCGTCCTACAGAGAAAATTAATGAACTCTTCGATTAATTTTTTTCTGAAATCTATTTGATTCTAATCAAAAGACTATATTTGCCGTCGCTTTAAGCCGGTATTCATGAAGATTAAGACCCTATATATCAAGCCTGATTCAAAATTTTCCCTCTATGTGAAGAACTGGGCAGAGCAGGCTGGGTTGGCTGCTGAGGATTATGAACTCAAAATGGTAGAAGATCAAAAAGCGGATGGACTGTTATTGGTGAATGAGAATCAAGATATCCCTAAAGATCTATATGATTTTCATACATACTTTTATAATCGCCACATTCCTACACAAAAAATTGATGTAAATGGAACTCTACAGGTTGCTCTAAGTAGTTTCGATATGTGGCTAACATCAAATAAATGTGAGAATATTCTCATACTCGGATCTGAAAAACTTATCAATAATGATAATTTGGAGAGGTTTTTCTCAAAAGTAAAGATGAATTAGCACTTTTTGTTAAAGCTATAATTCTGCAGCTGCCCTCGGATTCGGTCTTTTCTATAGAGCAGATAGGCAATCAGAGCTTAATTCAATTTCGTTTCTCGTAAGATCTTCCATATTTTCTCGACGACGGATAAGGTGATATTTACCATTTAAAACGAGTACCTCTGCAGGTCGAGGTCTTGAATTATACTGATTACTCATACTGAAACCATAAGCTCCTGCATTTTTTATTGAGAGGATATCTCCCTCTCTAACTTCATTCAAAAAACGATCATACCCAAACGTGTCGGTCTCACAAATGTTACCCACTATTGTATATAATTTTTTATCACCTTTTAGGTTAGTTATATTTTCAATCTCATGATAAGCGTTGTACATCATTGGCCGTAGTAGATGATTTTGACCGCTGTCTACACCTACAAATACTGTGGAAGTCGTCTGTTTTACCACGTTAGATTTTACAAGTAATTCACCTGAGGCACTAACAATGAATTTTCCAGGCTCAAACCATAATTCTAATTCTCGGCCATAATTTTCACAAAATTCCTTGAAAGCTCTTGAAATAATTGATCCAACTTTATCAATATCTGTTTCTACATCCCCATCCTTGTAAGCTACCTTGAAACCACTTCCAAAATCAATGAAATTAAGTTTGTCAAAAGATCGTGCTGCCTGAAATATAATCTCTGCTCCAAGAAGGAAAATATCCGCATCGAGTATGTCACTTCCGGTGTGCATATGTAAACCGTTTACATGAATTCCATAATTCTTTACAATTCTCTCTACATGACGAATTTGATGAATGGAGACACCAAATTTAGAGTCTATATGGCCTACAGAAATATTTGTGTTTCCTCCTGCCATAATATGAGGATTTATTCGGATACAACATGGGTAGTTATGTTGATATTTCGCTCCAAATTTTTCGAGAAGAGTTAGATTATCAATATTGATCTGAACCCCTTGGTCAATAGCTTCAGTTAATTCTTCAAATCCAATAGAATTTGGTGTAAATATTATTTCATGCGGTTTGTATCCCGCTCGTAAAGCCAAATAAACTTCTTGTATTGATACCGCATCGATTCCTGCACCCTGTGACCTTAAAAGTTTCAAAATGTTTATATTATTCAGGGCCTTCATTGCATATTTGATCTTCAACTTTACATCTGGAAAGGCATTTTGTATTTTTTGAAATTGCTGGATTGTTTTATCTCCGTTGTAAAGATAAAGTGGAGTGCCGAATTCATTTATTATATTTTGATACAAGGTCGCCATGATTGAATATTAAAGTTTTCAAAAGTAGTATAACGCCATATAATCACAAAATGTTATAATATATAAATAACGTTAAAAATATAACTTAATGATTTTCCGGCAGACGGAAAATATAACATTGTAATGACCCAACTAGTATTTGTTCGCAATAATCTTAATAGATTTGCGTTTGTAGATTTCATGCGAATTTTTTTAGTTGTCATATCGGTATTTTTAAGCACCATGACTGTTGCACAATTTCATACGAGTGCCTCAAGATCTGAGCTAGGAATTCTTTTTGGAGTGACAACATACACTGGAGATTTAAATCCTTATAAACCGTATCTTAATCCTAATCTAGCGGCTGGGATTCTTTTTAGATATAATATTCATTCACGTTTATCTATGCGCGTCAACTTTCTTTATGGCAAGGTAGAGGGAGATGATACAGATTACACTAATGAGCCAACAATGGTTGAGAGAAACCTCAATTTTTCTTCCACCATTTATGAAGGAGCTGTTGGATTCGAATTTAATTACCTCCCTTTTCAGCTTGGACATCACAAATACAATGGAACGGCTTACTTACTAGCCGAGATCGGTTTGTTTAGAATGAATCCAACGACAAAATTTAACGGAAACGAGTATGAGCTTCAACCTCTCGGAACAGAGGGTCAAGGGAGCAGTTTAACAGACAAAAAAAATTATAATTTAATACAACCGGTAATTCCATTAGGTGCCGGAGTTAGATTTTCCTTGGGAGAACGTATTTCTCTTAATTTTGAGATAGGAATTCGCAAAACATTTACAGATTATTTGGATGATGTCGGGTCTAATTTCTATGCAGATGCTGCCGTATTAGCTGCTGAGAATGGGCCACTTGCAGCAGATCTTTCGAACAGATCTCTTTCTCAATCTAGATACGGTGTCAGGGGAAATTCATCCACTAAAGACTGGTACATTTTCTCAGGAGCAATGGTTACTTTCCGACTGGGTAAACCCGCTAATTGTTTCCCTCAATAGTCAATAAAAAAGCTCACAAAAGTGAGCTCAATATTTAAAAGTATGGCACTAGTGATTATGGCCATCGTGGCTGTGATCATGTCCATCACCTTCATGGTGCTCATGTATTTGAACATCCTTAGGTGGAGCAGGGCTCACTTCCAATTCAACCATATCAATCTCAAATATTAAGTCGGAATAAGGTGGCATCATCGATCCTCGTCCAGCCTCTCCATATGCCAGAAAGTATGGGATGTATAACGTTGCCTTACCGCCTTTTCCAAGCAATTTTAGTCCTTCTTCAAATCCAGGGATCATTCTTTGTTGCAAATATGCAAAAGTCATAGGCTCTCCTCTGTCATGTGATGAATCAAATTTTTCTCCTGATGCTCTGAACTTTCCGGTATAGTGAACAGTCATTTTCGAGCCCTGTTGTCCTTTTTCGATTTGACCCTCATTTTGAATAATAT
>JALRKF010000084.1 GCA_023254905.1 Crocinitomicaceae bacterium
CGCCACGTTTAACCGCGTGCTCATACTCCTCCAAAATTAGGGCCCCCGCCCCCTCTCCTAGGACGAAACCGTCGCGTTCTGCGTCAAATGGACGCGAGGCTGTCTGTGGTGAGTCGTTTCTTGTAGATAGTGCTTTTAATGCATTGAATCCACATACTCCCATTTCATTCACTGCTGCCTCCGATCCTCCAGATATAATGACATTTGCTTTACCAAGACGGATATAATTGAATGCATCAATTAAGGCGTTTGTTGATGAAGCACATGCAGAAACCGTGACATAATTGGGTCCTCTGAAGCCATATTTTATAGAAATATGACCTGCCGCAATATCAGCAATCATTCTTGGAATAAAGAAAGGGTTGAAACGCGGAGTACCATCTCCTTTGAAAAAGCTCTCAGCTTCATCTTGGAAGGAATTAAACCCTCCGATACCCGAGCCCCAAATCACGCCAATTCTGTCCAGGTCAGGATTAGAATCCAATAACGCAGAGTCAGCTATGGCCTCTTCTACAGAGACCATAGCGTACTGCGAAAATTTGTCCATTTTCCTTGCTTCTTTTCGGTCGAAGTGGTCATTAACGTCCCAATTCTTTATTTCGCAAGCAAACTGAGTTTTAAATAACGATGCGTCGAAATGTGTAATTGGAGCTGCTCCGCTTTTTCCGCTTATCAATCCTTCCCAATACTCAGAGAGTGAATTACCAATAGGCGTTAATGCTCCAAGACCTGTTACTACAACTCTTTTCAGTTCCATACAGTCGACGGTTCGTTAATCTAGATTCTGATTTGATTTAGGCGTTATCCTCAATGTATTTGATTGCATCACCTACGGTCTGGATGTTCTCAGCTTGGTCATCCGGAATAGCAATATTGAATTCTTTCTCGAATTCCATAATTAACTCAACAGTGTCGAGTGAATCAGCTCCTAGATCGTTAGTGAAGCTTGCTCCGTCAGCAACCTCGCTTTCTTCTACTCCTAGTTTATCAACGATAATTGATACTACTTTAGATTTAACGTCAGACATTTCTTTTTTATTTAAGGTTATTTACGTGGCAAAGAAAACTACAAACAATCAAAAAACAAAATAATCATTCATTATATTCAACCACTTGAACTATAGTTTTTCTCACCACCTGAATGACTTAAGTGGTATTTATTCCAATTCCTAAAGCCAATTGATGTGCCTGTTGCTGCTTTTTGGGCCCTAATAAAATGTCACGAAAGGTTTATATGCGAAAGAATTAAAGTCGGAATGAATCTTCGACAAGCTAGTACGGTAAATTGTTCGGGCATCAATCGGAAATTGAAAATGTTCGCAGCCTTTCTTGAGCGAATCAATGTCAATTTAATTCTCGTTTTTGCAAACCAGAAACTACTTTGGATACTGAAAAGGGAATGAGGTAATTCAAAAAGGCTGGAAACACCATTTCACGATTAAAGTTTCCTTCAATAAAAGGATTACCATAATTTACCAAAAACAATAATGTACCAACTATCAAAGAAATATATAATGAGCGTAGCACAACTGTTTTAGTAAAACAGGATTTTAAAAAATCTAACATACTCGAATTTAGTTATTTTTTGACATATTATTTCCCTCAATAAAAAATTCTTGATCCAACTTTTCACAACTTAAAATGTGACGTTTGCACTTATTCAATGTATTCTTAAAAACAGGGAGAATAACTCAACATGAAGCCACTCTCTTCAAACGTCTAATACCCTAATTGCTATCCTAAGAATATTCTTTCATCAAGATGTAGTAATATATCCATTGTTTCTAAATTTGCCGAATGGAAAAAAAGAGACTTGCAATCTTTGCCTCCGGAAGCGGAAGCAATGCTATCAATCTGATTAAGCATTTTGATGAACATCCTATAATTGAGACGGCATTCGTGTTAACGAACAACGCTAAAGCTGGAATAATTGATAAAGCGGAAAGGGCCGGGGTAAAAATTATCGTTCTGACAAATACTGATGTCAGCAGCAGCACTGTACTTGATTCCATTTGTAAAGAAGAAAATGTGAGTTGGATCGTTCTTGCTGGATATCTTCGTTTAGTTCCTTCTAATTTTATTGATCGCTTTGAAAATAAAATCATAAATCTACACCCCGCTTTGTTGCCAAAGTTTGGTGGTAAGGGAATGTTTGGTCAAAATGTGCATCGTGCGGTTGTCGAAAGTGGTGAAAAAGAATCAGGAATTACCATTCATTTTGTGAATAAAGAATTTGATAAGGGTCAAATTATTGCTCAATTCCGTTGCAATGTTAGTCAAGAAGATACGGCGGAGGATATTGATAAGAAGATCCGAGTTCTCGAGCAAAGCTATCTTCCTGTGGTAATTGAGAATACAATATTAAAAAGTGAATTATTATGATCGGGTTTTTTGAAACATTCAGCTGGATTGAGTTATTCAAAGCGACAATGGTTCTTTTTGCCGTAGTAGATATTTTTGGATCTATCCCTATCATTCTAAAATTGAAACAAGAGGCAGGAGATATTCATCCATTACGAGCTAGTTTAGTGGCGCTTTTCTTGATGGTTGCATTTTTAATTGTTGGTGAGAATTTGCTGAAAATATTCGGTGTGGAGGTGGAAGCATTTGCTGTAGCGGGGGCATTTATTTTATTCTTCATGTCCCTCGAGATGATCCTGGGTGTTAAATTGTTTCGTGATGAAAGCTCCGGCAAAATGGCTAGTGTTGTTCCCTTAGCTTTTCCAATAATTGCTGGCGCTGGTTCTATGACAGCTATAATTTCATTGAGAGCAGAATTTCAAGTTGGCTACATAATCCTAGCCATATTGATCAACATAATAATCGTTTACATTGTATTGAGCTCCACTAAATTTATCGAACGAATTCTTGGTGATGGTGGCATCGCAATATTGAAAAAGGTATTTGGAATTATTCTTCTTGCAATTGCGGTGAAACTTTTCTCGAGTAATATTCAGCTACTCATTAGCTAATCATTTACCGGGAGAGAAAGACCCAGTTCCCCCCTCAATTGCTTGCTGTCCAAACTCGTAATTTACTTCCTTGAGTACTTTTCCTCGTTTGTCATAAATGATAGTTTTACCGTGTTTTAACCCGTCCCTGTAGCTCATTTCCTGAAGAAGTTTTCCTCTCCTGGAGAATTGTTTCATTTTGCCATGAAGTTTTCCCTCTTTGTAGGTTGAAACAACGGCTGGAAACTTACCCCCTGGGTAATACGCGATCCATTCACCGTCCTTCTCGTCGTCTTTATAGTTCCCTTCCTCTGTGACTTTATAATCTTTATCCGAGAAAGATTTAAAGGTGCCATTCTTTCTGCTCTCCATCACTACATGATTCTTGTAGATTGGCGTGTAGTCCATTTTTGATTTTTTCTTGAACAGTTTATAATTCGTAATGTCCTTAGTTCTTCCATTAGAAAAATAATCCGTCCACTCTCCAACTTTTAAGTTGTCCTTGTATTCGCCAGAAAGCTTGAGTCGTCCTGTTGGGTAGTATGACTCCCATTTTCCGTCAAGCCGTCCACCAGTGAAGGATGCGCTGTTTTTTAACTCACCACTGTCCCAATAATTTAACCATTCTCCTTCTTCTTTTTCATTAACATATTTTCCAGTCATCAATAATGTTCCGTCTTCATACCAAGTTTCCCACATACCATTTCTTAGATCATTTTCAAAGGTTCCTTTTTTGAAGATTTCTCCTGTGATGTAAAAGTATGTCCATTCGCCATCCTTTAAACCTTTGTTAAAATGTGCTTTGTAGGATAGTTCGCCTGTTGGTCTCCAATATCTCCAATGACCATGTTGCAGATCATTTTCAAAACTTCCTTGCATGTCACTCGTCCCTTTGTTGGTAAACCAAGTCCATTCACCGTCCTTTTTGCCCTCCTTGTATTGACCCACAACATTTAATTGTCCATTATCGTAGTAATACCTGTAATCTCCATCCAACTTACCTTCTGAGTAAAAACAAGTCTTCTCAAGATCACCTGTAACATAATTAAATACCCAAGAGCTATCTTTGATCCCTTCTTTGTAAAAACCTTTAACGGTGAGATGATCGTAAACACTATATTCCTCAAAAGCACCGTGTTTTAATCCATTCTTATAATTGTACCATTCTTTGACTCTCCCTGTGGTGTAGTATGTTACTAGCTCACCGGTTCCATCAATCAATATATGTTGATGTGTCGAATCGGGAAGGTAAAATTGCCAGATGTAATTATCCTTACCTCTTACTTCCTCAACAGATTTTATTTTACCGTCCAAATAATAATATTCCCAATTGCCTGTAGGTTCATCGAGGTTGTACTGACCTTTGACTTTCAGTTTCCCATTCTCAAACCACTCCTTGTAGATACTATCCTGGGCCTCAAACTTAAAGAACCCTTGTTGTCTAATTTTTCCATTCGGATAGTAAAGTGAAACTTCTCCATTTAGTCTTCCCTTATAATAATTGCGAACTTCCTCAATCTCTCCATAACGATCATAATAAGTCCACTTTCCATGCTCTTCTGCAGTTTCACCGAATTGATCAACGTAATACTTTCCACGAGCCATGATCTTGGTCTTGTTAAAATCATAGAATGTAGATATTTGTTTGGTTTGATTCTCTTTTAAGACCTTTTGGGCATTCAATTGAGCCGCATACAAAATTGAAATCACTATTGTTAGGAAAATCTTAAACATTATTTTTCTTTTATAACTGTCTTCAGCAGTAATAGTTACTAATACCCTATTATTCCTCTAAATACCAGAAATGTTCCAAAAGCGATAAAAACCAAGCCAATAAATTTATTCAAAAAACTTAGTCGCCTGGGGTCTAGCAATGGTCTTAATTTTTTGGCCCCGAGTATTTTAAGAAAGTCGATTGAAAAAAATGTGATCACAATAACAGAAACAAAGACTATAATTGCCGTATTTCTATCCCATGAACTGTCACCATATGCAATGGTCATCACGCTGAACCAATAAAATACCACCATTGGATTTGCGAGATTAAGCAGAAAGCCCTTAATAAAAAGTAAAATGTAACCTTTAGTGTTCTGCTTCCCTCCAAAGGAGGTGTCTAGATCTTGCGCATCCACTTTTTTCCAGACGAGATAATAGACTCCGTAAAGAACAAAAAGCACCCCCCCAACTCCTTGCAAAAAGGACGTATCCTCGTGCTCCATTATAGTAGAGACCTGTTGGTAGAAAAAATATGCGATCAGAATATAAAGAATATCATTAAAGAGAACTCCTAGGTCAAAGAAAACAGCTGCTTTAATACCTTTTCTTATGCTTGTTTCCAAAAGTACAAAGAACACCGGGCCAACCATTATACTCAAAATAAGGCCAGTAATAATACCTTTGAAAATTAGATCCATTAATGTAGATTTTGTACAAAAATAATGTTTCAATCCTGTTTGTGGGGGTTAAATTGTGAATTAAAATCATAACAATGTCACTTCCCCCTGCAGAATATTGAATTAAGATGTTTACCTTTGACGGCGTGTTAGTAAAACCTGGTTTAAATTATTATATATGAAACTTGCAGCGGCAAATCAGAAATTAGAAACCATCATAAAAAAAGTTGAAAAGGAGGGTGTAACTGCCAGTGGTCTCGTGGATGAGCTAAAATCTCTGCGTGAATATGCTCTGCAAGAGCAAGATCCGCTAGTAACTAAAGTTTTGCGTCTTGCTTACGAATACCTTACGGACAACAGCTCATTTGATGTACAGGCTCAGTTTGATGAGGATGAGGAAGGAAATGAGTACCCTATTGAAATTGAAGACAAGGAAAATCTGCTATACTTACTTTCTTTATTACAAAACGCAAATCATAAAATCAATCGTGAGGAAATTAAAGATTATCGTACTGCTCTAAAATTAGAGCTCTACTAAATTCAACTAAACATATACTTAAAAGTCCCTCGAATAGGGACTTTTTTATTTGTACCCAACCCTTTTTATTATCAGAACGTCATATATATAAATATTGACATTCTGGTTTGTTCAATATTTTGGTTTTATTTTCCTTGCAGGTTACCTGGAAAGAGTTTGGTCCCTAAAAAAACTTTTTCCAGGTTTTTTTATTCGCAATACTTACAATAGGATGTGTACTCGCTGGCTGTATGAACAAATGGTGTGGTTTTGTCATAAATATCCTCCAAAATAGTTGTAAGATATTTCTCAAAATTTTCGACAATGTCTTGCATCGAGAATTTAGCTGTATTCAATTCGAAGATTTTACCATTGCCTGATATTAAAGAAATGATCCCCGCTTTTCCCAATTCACCATGTTTTTTGTAGAATAAATAATTGTAAATCATTAGCTGTAGGACATACTTTCTATTCGAGTTACAAATCGATTTTACAATGTCTTCTGTTGATTTATCTCTAGAGCTAATACTTACATTTTCTTGCTTTATTTTACCTGATTTGTAGTCTATTACTCTGTATTTACCTCCAACAGAATCAATTCGATCAATAAATCCTCTTAAGTGAATCTTTTTCTTTTCTCCGCGAACTGTAATGGTAAGGTCGTGCGAGTATTCGCTTTCCAAAGACTCTATAAATACTGGCTCTGATTGACAGGATAAAAAGTCTCTCTCTGATTCTAAAAACTTACGAGTTAGCTCATTCGCCATTTGATATGATAACCTATTTTTTCCTTTTTCGAACGCTTCTCTATCATTATTAAAATGTGCTAAGAACTTTTGCTCCAGTTCTAGTTTATAAACTTTTAGCATTTCTTCCACATCAATTGATGTGATATTCTTGGGTTGAGGATCCACTTTTTCTCCCTGTTTATTGAATCGCGCAAAGGGTTTATATAATTCTTCCAGGGTCTCGTGTATAAAAGTTCCGAAAGTACTATTCTCTATTTCCTCTTCAACCCCATCTGAATCGCCAAAATCAGTCACATATCTAAAATAAAAGTCAAGTGGACAATCCATATATTTACGAAGCATCGAAGCTGATGTAGAGCGCTCAAACAATTCATCCATGCGCTGAATTACATCATCCGTTTTGTGAAAATCCTGTTGCAAAAACCCATCGGTGTCCTCCAGACTGTAGACGAAGTTCTCCACTCCAATCCCTTTTGCCTCTCTTGCCAGCTCTAATTCGAGCTGAGCAAGATAGCGACTTGGTTCAGCACCTCCCATTTTGTCTTCTGCGGTGCTGTGAGTGATTATTAAATCCTCACATCGGTGCAACAATCTGTAAAAATGATGTGCGAATAATCCCTGTTTATCTCTTGGTGTTGGAAGACCTAGATACCTTCTAAGATCCATTGGGATGATTGTTTGAATCGGATTGGTTGGCGGTAGAGAACCTTCATTCATTCCTACCACGATTATTCGCTTAAAGTCAATTGCTCTGGTTTCCAACAATCCCATAATTTGTAAACCATCTATCGGATTCCCGTGATATGCGATGGTTTGTCTTGACCAATGCGCATTGAACAATTGCTTAAAGCTTCCAAGCTTCATTAACGGAAACCCATCCTGCATTATTCCCTCCAAATCTAACAATGAACGATCGTACGATTCCAACAAAGCCTTCTCAAAAGCATGTTCCTTTTCAAGTTTTCTATAAACCAACCTATTGAGGTTTCTGAATCTGCCGATAGCATGAAACCAATCTTTCCAACGCCCAAAAACTGCTTCTATTAGCTCAAGTAAAAAGTCGGTTAAATCTAGCTTAGTTGGGCTTAAGAAAATCCTGTTCTTCGTAACAATACTTCTCTCTATTCCATTAATTAGTTTTAGTTCATTATCACTTAAAATGGAAAGTAAAAAGGGGTGGCGGAAAAACGCCTGTAAATCCCGATAGTAAATACTTTCTGTTGAGAACCTTCCTTTATTCTCCTGAATTGAAAACAATAGGTCGACCCAGGTTTTTACGGATGTGTTCCTTATCGGAAGGCCAAGCGTAATATTTGCTTTGCCCACATTTTTCGGGATATTGTTGATCATTGAGGATATCAATGTTTCATCTGCCAAGAGTAACATAGTTTCGGAAACTTCTTGCTTCGTCATTTTACCTAATATGGTGGATGCTACTTTAACCTGACCAGTATTTTGTGCACAACTGATAACCTTTATATTCAGTTGCTTCCGAATTAAATTGTCCTCGATAAAACTCGGTGGAGCAATCTTCAATTCACTTTGAAGTTTTCGTATGAAATATCCAGCCTCGTGGTCTTTATCGTTCGCATAAAAAACATCCGCATCCACAAAAATCTGCGCGCGACCCATATTATCTAGCTGTCTTATGATACTGATCTCTGCCTTCGATAACGCATTAAAGCCGACAAAAGCAAACTGTCTCAATTCTTGATCTTTGAACAGGCTTTCTAAATCGCCCTCCAAGAGCTTAAACGCCTTTCCCGCATAACAACATCCATCTTTCTCAAGGAGGTCATTCAATTCGTAATAATAGGTGCCTAATCTATCCCAGAAAGCCAAAAAGCGTTTTTGAGCTGGAGTAAGTTCCGATTCTCCCAGCTCCCATGTCTCCAGCACTTTAATATCGGCAAGATTTTTAAATACCTGGTCTGCCGAGAGGAGCTGTCGATCAATTTCATCAAAATCTGATAAAAGCATTGTAGACCAAGACATGAATTCCTCAAATGTTCCCTCTTCATCTGGTTGCAGGTGCTTTTGATGAATCTCAAAAAGTTTGATCATGGCGCGCGTACGATCGATAACTGTAAGCTCTACATTGGACTTCACTAACCTGTCGATGGTTATCATCTTCGGAGATAACAGCGGTCCTCCGTTTGCCTCGTACAGTTCTGCTTTCAGATATTTGATGGCTCTTTCAGAAGGTAATACAACCGTTGTTTCCTTCAGCTTGTCACCTGTCTTTAACAGTGCGATGGCTACTTTTTCTAAAAATCGCATGGCTACTGTTTTTTGGATAATAAAGGCCAATATGTTGACCTATTTAACACTCTGGATACTGCTGATGGATAAAGTTCTGTAAAGTAATTAGGGAGCTTTACCTTCTTACGTTTTTCCCAGTCCATTTTGTATGCACGGATTTCATTCGGTTTAATCTCCAATAGATCCATTTGCTGTCTCGTATGTGTTCTCCAGAAGCAGAATTCGCTTTGAATACCATTCATGCGCGTCCATTTGATCCTTTCTGAAACCAAATAGTTTTTCCATAGCTGATCCATGTCGTTGCGCAAAAAGGTTGGATTGAAATTACTAATGAGTGCATTTCTAATCCCGTTATCCATGAAATAAACGCAATTCGATTTTTTCAGCTCATATCGGTTATCCTTAGAGTAAGACGGAAGTCTTATCAGAATATCTGCCTGTTCGAAAAGAGCGATGTAGCGCATTACCGTTTCATTATCCAGACCTGCTCTCTCACCTATCTCCAAATAACTCACCGGTTCACCAATCGAGAAAGCTAAAAGTTGAAGTGTTCGCCAAAGCTTTTCGTGCTTATTTATGCGATCATTGACTCCTAAATGCGTATCGATTACTTCTGTGATCAATTCACGTAATTTTGGCTCAGCCCCATCCAGGTCATTCAACACTTCAGGATAATTACCAAAGATCAAACGTTCCTCCAACAACTTCTCCTCATTCGGTAACCCAAAATGACTCGCGGCTTCATAAAATGTCGGTGCATATATCTTGAAATACAATCCCTCCTGCTGCAAGGCCTCGATAAGTTCTAATTCTATGCTTGGGGGAAAAGAACACAAGAGGAGTAATGAAGGTTTAATTGAACCCGATAGAGCGAGATCGATGTAAGACTGAAGATCAACAATATGCTCAGCATCATTGAAAACAACCAAGTCAGCGGTCGTAGCTTTTAAAGTCTCAGATATCACATTTCTTTCACTCTTGATACTGCAGTCAATAATATCAGCGACCACATTTTTCTCGGTCAGAATTTTATCAATTAACAGCTCTTTGCCTGCTCTCTTTGGGCCGCTGACCAATACCAATTTTGAGTTGTTCAGCGCTTGAAGAATTGACTCTTGAGGTAATCTTGGAATCATTCGAATTAATTATTATTCGCATGAATATATTCATTTTTGCGATTATTCTTCGAAATGGACCTTGTCAAAGAAATCGAATGGTCGTGTTGAGCTCATAAATTTATTGCCACCATAAGCCTTTAAAACAAGTACATATTGATCTTTTAACATGACGCGTGTCCAATACAACCCCTCTGGATAGGTATCTGCTATTCCCTCGTAATAAAAGCTACTGTTTTCTCCAAGAATTTTTCGAAAGCGCGCTTTCGATGGAGAGGGAATATAGAGTTCTGCTTCTGTATCTTCATTGATTTCAGAGTTTCTATTGTACACCTCTAAAATATAAGAATTGCCTTGTCCAAGCTGTTGATATATCAAGCTAAGAACCGCTCCCGTTGTAGTGTTTGTTTCCTGTTTTGGTCTCCCTGGGAATACTGCATGCACCATAAGAGAATCATTAAAGTATCCGTAATCTTGAGCATTGCGAATATTCATCTTGGATTCCAAAAGCTCCTCACTAAAGTCGGAGCCAAGAGCTCTTAATTTGTATCCACGTTTTCGAAGTAAATTTATCACTCCTTCATTTCCCGCGAGGTGCCATGCACCGATAGCGCAAAAAACAGAGCTTTTCGCTACGAGACTATCCAAAACATGAAGCAATCGTCTGTTCCGATCTAGCATAGTCAAAGCAAATGTTTCAGAGGTTACCTGAAGATTTCTCTGCAAAAATTGGTTCAATCGGAATATATCTCCCTCCATATAGAGCTGTATCAATTGTTCATCGTTCGTCAAAAGTGATCCCAATTTAGATGATACACCTTCCATTGAACCAACAGGTTCAGCGAGTAAATCCGCTGACTCTAAAATTTCAAATTTCTTTCCTGCATTGTAACAGTAATCCTGAAAATACGCATCCAGGAACTGGGGCATGCCGTCCTCATCTCCGTATATCGTTCTTGTTGGAAAGCTCGACGATGAATAGGGATCTCCATTTTTATCAATAAGGAAGTTGGGCTTATTGATTCTAAGTTCACGTTCACCGAATAAGTTAAAGATATCTCTCTCAAGTACTATGCTCTCAGCATTATCCAGCGCGTAATACAGTGAATCAGAAAAATTGAATACCCTTTTATCATTTGTATGGAGGGTGCCAAAAAGATAAGATGGTGATTTCAAATTATCACCTGTAATCTCCCAAAGTAACGTGTGATTTGACTCTATTTCTTGTGCAACTGCAGCACTAAAAAACATTATGAAGGGGAGTATTTTTATCATCCGCCAATTATTTGTTCAATTAACTGATCTCCGAATGAATAAGGAATGTACGCTAGGTTTGGAATTTTTTTCGTTAGAATAACTGGCGTTTTTTTACCCAATTTTATTGAACCGTGCGAATCGGATAATCCCATCGCAAAAGCGCCGTTTACCGTTAGGGCATTTAGGGCCTCCTCAGGTGTCATTCTCATCTTCACACAAGCCAATGACCATACAAAACTGAGATTTCCGGATGGAGTCGAACCAGGGTTGAAGTCAGAGGCCAAGGCTACCGCCACATTATTTTCCATCAGCCTTTTTGCATCTCCGTAAGGGATGTTCAAAAAGTGTGAACAGCTTGGTAAGATGGTTGCTACGGTGTCACTATTTTTAAGGGCGCCAATATCATCCTCTTCCAGCTCCTCTAAGTGATCTACGGATAAAGCATTCATTTCAACTGCTTTTCTAATTCCACCCAGGGCCGAAAACTGATTTACGTGCACCTTTGGTGTGAGCCCTGCTTTTGCTCCTGCTTCCAAAATCTCCGCCATTTCATCCACCGAGAAATAATTGCGCTCACAGAACACATCAATATACTCTGCAAGACCTTCCTCTTGGATCTTTGGGATCATTTCATTGATGATCATATCAATGTAGCCACGATGATCTTCTTTGTATTCCGAAGGGAAGGCATGTGCCCCCAGAAAAGTTGCTTTTATGGCAATCCCTGCTTCTTTCTTCAGACGTTTGACAACGCGCAGCATTTTTAACTCAGCATCAACAGTTAATCCGTATCCTGATTTTATTTCCAAAGCTCCGGTTCCGTAGGACTTGAGCAGTTCAATTCGTTGTACTGCATGTTCAAATAGCTCATCCTCACTCATTTCCTGCAATGTTTTCGCAGAATTCAAGATCCCACCTCCTCTCATAGCAATCTCCTCATAGGACAAACCATTAATCCTGTCTACGAACTCCTCCTCTCTCGATCGTGCAAAAACTGTGTGCGTATGAGAATCACAAAATGCAGGCAGGACATACTTCCCATCTGCATCGATCACCAGAAGGTCTCTCCAGTCTGTAATACCTCCCCAATCTTCCATCTTTCCATAGGCCACGATTACGCCATCCTCAATTGCTAAAAACGCATTTTCCAAAATGGGCAGCTCTTTCATTTCCTTACCTCGCTTTAGGTTTGGAATATCTTCGCCGCACTGCACCAGACCCTTGATGTTCTTGATCAGAATTTTACTCATACCTTTACAATGTTAGTAAAAAGCGGTTGATTGACGCACGCTCTTGACCAATCGAATTTCAAAACTTAAAAATATGAAATCCCCCTCTTGCTTATTGGCCCTTATCCTAATTCTTTTGCAAGGCTGTACAATGAACAAATCGGAAGAAGGCCCGCAAAAAGTTTTGGTTAAAACTGAACCACAAGACACACTCCCAAGAGTTACAGGTATTGGGGGCATCTTCTTCAAGGGAAACAATCCAGACTCGTTGAACAATTGGTATTCACAACAGCTCGGAATTAATGTGAGTGAACATGGTGCGCCTTTTGAGTTCAGAAACGGAAACAATCCGGATGAAGTCAATTACCTCATCTGGGCGGTACATGATTCAAGTACTAGTTATATGGATCCGTCTGAGGCTCCTTTTATGATCAACTATCGCGTGCAGCATATTGAAAAGCTAGTGGATCGCTTGGCGAAAAATGGCACGAAGATCATTGATACTATTGCCGACTATCCTTATGGGAAGTTCGTTCACGTTTTAGATCCTGAGGGCAACATATTAGAGCTATGGGAACCTATTGACAGTGTGCTGACAGCAATTGGAGGTGAGACAACAAAGTAGGTTGATCTAGTAACATTTTGATCAGCTATTTGGAAATTCGAGAAAAAGACTAAATTTGCACCCTACCAAAAAATGCCTGGGTGGCGGAATTGGTAGACGCGCTGGATTCAAAATCCAGTTTCTTCGGGAGTGCGGGTTCGATTCCCGCCCCAGGTACAGAGCCTCGACAAACGTCGGGGCTTTTTTACATTTCTTTTCAAATCAACTTTTTTGTTAACTTATGTATACGCGTGAAGAACGCAATTAACTTTTATAACCTACCACTATGACACAACAAGAACGACTTGATGCGTTTTCGCATTACATGTTACAGCGGCGTTACAGCCCGAACACTATTCATACTTACAACGGAGCACTGAAAGTATTTTTAGATTTCATCGGTAACAAGTCGCCGGAAGAAATTACGAACAACGATCTTGAGCATTTCAATTATGAATACATGATCAAAAAAGGACATTCTTTCTCCTATCAAAATCAGGTGATCAACGCACTAAAACTGTATTTTAAACGGTTCCACGGAAAAGAATTTGACCTCATTCAAATAGAGCGACCTAAAAAGGAATATAGAATTCCGATAGTATTCAGTTTACTAGAAGTTGAACAGCTAATCTGTGCAATTGATAACTTGAAACACAAAGCTATGATCAGTTTAATCTACTCTAGTGGGCTGCGTTGTGGTGAACTGATCAATTTGAAAATAGAGGATATAGACTCTGTCCGCATGGTCATCCATATTCGAGGAGGCAAAGGGAAAAAGGATCGTTCTGTTCCCTTAAGCGAAACAGCTCTGGAACTACTCAGGGAGTATTTCAAAATATATCGCCCCAAGATCTACTTGTTTAACGGATCGGATCAGCTTACATATTCGCCTACAAGCCTTCGAAAGGTATTTCATAAAGCCAAAAGGCAAGCCGGAATAACAAAAGAGGCAACCTTGCACACCTTGCGCCATTCATATGCCACTCATTTACTCGAGGGAGGAATCAACTTGCGATACATTCAGGAAATTCTGGGTCATAGTAGTCCAAAGACTACACAAATCTATACGCATGTAAGTAGCGAAGCCTGCAGAAAGGTCGTGAGTCCATTGGAAAAAATAAACGTTCATAAAAAACCAAATGAGTGATCGCAATACAGGTCATTGGCGAATATAAATGCTCATAATTAGTATATTCATGAGCGGTATAAACAAGCTGCCAGCAAAGCCGCCGCAGGGGCGGACGTAGCGCTATATTTTGCAAGCAAAATC
>JALRKF010000128.1 GCA_023254905.1 Crocinitomicaceae bacterium
TCAAGTCCTCGCTCCGCCATAAAGGCGGAGACAAGGGGCCTAACCTCTTCTTCCAGTAACTCTCTCGAGATACCAGTATCGCAAGCGCGACCTTCCTAACAACGCTGACAGACTTCTCTGATCCAGGTGATCTCTGTGTCTTCATTGATGACTACCAAGTCAAACAGCTGGAGCAGAAATTGGAGCTGCCGCAACAGGTGCCGGTGCCGCAGCAGGTGCAGGCGCAGCTTGCACAATGATTTGTTTTTCTTCACGCTCCGGACTATCTGATTTTATTGTGATCTTGAAATCTTTCTGTTCGATGTCTACCTGACTTACACCAGATTTAGCTACGAACTTAATAAGATCTTGAATTTCCTTGATGTTCATTTTCTAAAGGTTTTGAGGTCAAAAATAATTATTTCTTAAGAATTGTAGGCCCATTTCAAATATATCGCCCCCCAGGTGAATCCGCCACCAAAGGAAGACAATACAATGTTGTCGCCTTTCTTTAATTGTGATTCATAGTCCCACAGGCAAAGTGGTAACGTCCCTGCAGTCGTATTCCCATAATTTTTAATGTTGATCATCACTTTGTCTGATGACAATCCCATTCTGTTTGCTGTTGCATCAATGATACGCAAGTTTGCTTGGTGCGGGACCAGCCAATCAACATCATCACTAGCAAGATCATTTCGTTCCATAATCTCAGCGCTGACATCCGCCATATTCGTTACAGCAAATTTAAAGACTTGTTTACCTTCCTGCTTTACATAGTGCATTCTATTCTCAACAGTTTCAGCAGTAGCAGGATTCAATGAGCCTCCTGCTGGCATAACCAGGTAGTCTCTTCCGCTACCATCTGAACGAAGTACGAAATCCTGAATTCCTAAGCCTTCCTCATTGGGTTCTAACATAACTGCCCCACAACCATCTCCAAAGATAACACAGGTTGTTCGGTCTTGATAATCAATAATTGAAGACATCTTATCAACTCCAACAACAATTACCTTTTTGTAACGGCCAGTCTCAATAAATTGTGCGCCTGTTGCCAATGAGTAAAGGAATCCTGAACATGCGGCGGAAACATCAAACCCCCATGCATTTTTCAAGCCTGCTTTATCACAAACAACGTTGGAAGTACTCGGGAAAACGTAATCAGGAGTTACCGTACCGACAACAACGAGATCAACATCCATTGGATCGGTATTTGTCTTTTCTAGTAAACCCTTTATCGCTTCAGCAGCCATGTCAGAAGAAGCTCCATTTTTCATGATTCTTCTTTCCTTTATTCCTGTGCGAGTAGTTATCCAATCGTCAGAGGTATCCACAATAGTGGATAGCTCTTCATTGTCCAATACATAGTCCGGTAAATAACCATTAACACCTGTTATTGCTGCTGTAATTTTGCCCATAATTTTAGTTGAATGCTTCATTAATTCGCTTGGTCAATTGTGACTTCGTAACATGATACGAATGTAGTAACATATTTTTGACTGCAATATCATTTGAAATTCCATGACCGATAATAACATTTCCTTTTACTCCAAGGATTGGTGTTCCACCATAGTTCTCATAATTGAATCGATCAAAATACTCATCACGAATACCTCTCTTTCTCATCAATGTGTAAATTCCTTCCGCTTCCTTGATTACCACATTACCTGTAAACCCATCACAAACTACAATGTCAGCAGTTCCCATGAATAAATCCCGACTCTCAATGTTACCAATAAAATTTACTTCATCTGACTCTGCTAAAATCTTATATGTTGTTTGGGTTAATAAATTTCCTTTTGATGCCTCTTCACCGATGTTTAATAGGGCAACTTTTGGATTTTCAATGCCTTGAACATTTCTAGCATACAAAGCTCCTAAAATGGCGAATTGATATAAGACATCAGGTTTACAATCTGCATTCGAACCAACATCTAACAGTAATGAGTCAGTTCCATCAATCGCAGGTAATACACTTGTTATACATGGACGAATAACACCAGGTATCGTATTCACTTTGTAAATTGAGCCAACCAGCATCGCTCCTGTATTACCGGTGGAAGCAAAGGCTTGAATTTGACCGCTCGCTAGAAGGTCAAAGCCTATAGCAATACTACTATTTGGTTTCTGCGGAATAGCCCGTGTAGGGTGATCGTTCATGGTAATAACATCAGGAGCATGAACAATCTCTAATCGAGACATATCCCCTTTAAATGAAGATAGGCCACTAGAGATAACCTCTCTGTCGCCTATCAATACTATGCTTACGTTCTCTGGTAGGTCAGCAAGAGCAAGTTTTGCTCCATCTAAGTTTGCCTTAGGTGCAAAGTCACCACCAAGAACATCTATTCCTATCTTCATACAGAAGAGTAAGGTACAGATTATACTGCTACTTCCTTCTCAGCTACTACCTTTCCTTTGTAGTATAATTTCCCTTCATGCCAATGAGCATGGTGGAAAAGATGTGGCTGCCCAGTTGTCGGACACGTAGCGATGTTGTTAGCTACTGCCTTAACATGTGTTCTTCTCTTGTCTCTTCTCGTTCTCGAGATTTTTCTTTTAGGATGTGCCATTTTTGTCTATTTAATCCTCGTTATTTTTTAATCCTTTTAATGCATCCCATCTAGGATCCATTGTTTCATTATTTTCGCTATCCACACTCGACTCTTTTTCATCAAAATCATCTCCGTTGATAACATAATCATCAAGTAGATCGATCATTTCTTCGTTGCAATTGTCCTCATTTTCATGAAGCACTCTTGCTGGCAGTGATACCGTGACAAACTCTAACAATTGTCCACCTATATCTATTTCCACTTCATCAGGATAAACAATGATTAAGGTCTCGTCATCTGAAGGTTCATTATCGAACTTGTAATAGATCTTGTAAGAACCTTCTATGCATACATTACACGGATCGTTACATCTATCACAACAAGCTTTAACTAAACCCTCTAAATCAAACGTTCCAATCATCATCGTCTCCTTCTTCTCCAGTTCAAATTCTACTTGAACTTTTCCTCCTTCAACGATCGAATACTCAAAGCTTTCAAAGAACTCATCCAATAGAACAAACTCAAATATGTGTTTTCCCAGCTTCAAGCCTGTAAAGGGAATCACGTATTCCTTGTTCTTTCTGGACACTTCTAAAAAGTTTACCTCGCCCAAAGGCGGGGCGCAAAGTTAATAATTTAAATTGTATGAAAAAAGAAGCAAAAGAAATTATTCTCGTCTCGTTTTCTTTTCACTTATCTCTAAAGGATCTGCCATTACTTCCTTATCAAGTTGTTGTCTTCGGTAAACATCAATCGCAAGGTAGATCGCACTTCTCATCGAGCTTTCTGATGCTATTCCTTCCCCAACAATATCGTATGCTGTACCGTGATCTGGAGACGTTCTAATAATCGGAAGTCCTGCCGTGAAGTTCACCCCTTCATCAAATGCCAAGGCTTTAAAAGCAGCTAATCCTTGATCGTGATACATAGCTAGGATCCCGTCAAACTTATTCATTGCGCCAGAGCCAAAAAATCCATCCGCCGGATATGGTCCAAAAGCTAAGACCCCATCTCCTGATGCACGCTGAATAGCAGGAGAAATAATTTCGCGTTCTTCGTCTCCCATTTTACCATTCTCACCTGCGTGTGGATTAACCCCAAATACGGCAATTTTTGGACGTTGAATTCCAAAATCTTTCTTTAGTGACTTATTGAATACTCTCAACTTCTCGACGATCTTTTCTACAGAAAGGCTTGTAGCAACATTCTTCAAAGCAATATGACTTGTGACCAAAGCAACTCTCATTTTAGGAGAGACCATTACCATCAGCGCCTCATCTAAACCGGAAAGGTCAGCAAGATATTCGGTATGCCCTGGAAATTTGAAGTCTGTCTTTCCCATCGCCTCTTTAGAGATAGGCGCCGTTACGAGGACGTCCACCATGCCAGCCGCAAGATCCTTCGTTGCAGCATCCAGGGAGGCAAATGACAATACTCCGCTCTCCTTTGTGGGTTCACCCTTTTTGATTTCAAGCTCTGTATCATCAACATTTATGATGTTCACTTTTCGTTTTTTCGCCTCGGATGCCTCTTTAATAGACATGTAATTAAAGGAATTCAGATTCAACATTTTCTTGTGTACCGAAAATACTTTCGAAGAGCCATATATGATTGGTACGCAGTCAAGTAATATTCTACTATCCGACAGAGACTTCATGATAACTTCTGCACTGACCCCATTCATGTCACCCATAGAAATTCCAACGCGCACTGGTTCTCTATCGGTCTTATCTAGTTCTTTCGTTTTCGTCATCTTACAAATTTTTGAAAAACTGGTACAATAATCTTACACCATATCCTGTGCCTCCTGCAGTATTGTATCCTTTGGTTGCGTCTAGCCATGCTGGCCCTGCTATATCCATGTGAATATATGGTGATTCTACAAAATGCTCAAGGAATTTTCCTGCTGTGATCATTCCGGCAGTGGGACCGCCGATATTTTTAAGATCCGCAATCTTAGATCTCATTTCTTCATAATAATCGTCCCAGAATGGAAACTGAACAACCCTTTCATGGGACTGAGTTCCGGCTTTATCCAACATTTCAAAATACTTTTGATCTGCATTTCCCATGATAATTGCAGCCTTATCACCAATTGCTCGGTGCGCTGCTCCTGTAAGGGTTGCAACATCAATTACGAGCTTTGGATCATACTTCTTAGAATAGGACAATGCATCCGCTAAAATCATTCTTCCTTCAGCATCTGTATTCAACACCTCCACGGTACTTCCATTATGCATGGTTACGATATCGCCTGGCGCATATGCATTCAACCCTGGCCGGTTATCCGTTGCTGGTATTAGAGCAATCACATGCACTGGCAATTCTTGTGCTGCGATCAATGAAATAGCCCCTGCGACACAAGCAGCACCTCCCATATCGCTTTTCATAACATCCATCGAATTGGGCGTTGGTTTCAGAGATAAACCACCCGTATCGTAAACGACACCTTTTCCAACCAAAACATATGGTTTTTTATTCTTCGCCTTTATTGGCTTGTATTCCATAATTGTGAAAGTAGGAGGATCGATAGACCCTTTATTCACAGCTAATAGCCCACCCATTTTCAGGGACTCAATCTGAGTTTTTTCTAAAACCCTCGTTGTGATTCCAACTGTTTCGGACATCGTTTCTAATTCTAGAGCGAGCTGGTCTGCTGTCAGAAAGGAAACAGGTTCGTTAACCAGATCTCTTGTCCAGTAAACTATGTTTATCGTATTATTTAGTTCTTCCGCTTGGGCGTCAGATAATGCTTGTGAGAAAATATATTCTATTCTATCCGAATCTTTCATTTGATCGGTTTTGTACTTTCGAAAGCTATATCCCGCAAGGCTCATACCTTCAAGAAACGGATAAACGGCATCCGACTCTCCCATAACCTCGACAGAATTAGCAGTATCCTTTAATACTTCATAAGCTTTTGCTCCAACTTGACGCTGCCCTTCGTTATTCGCCTTTTTCTTCACAAAAAAGTAACCACTATTCAGCTCATCCAACATCCAAGTATCACGGTCACTTTTTAAAAATTTCTTCCATTTTGCCAGAATATCCTTGTGCAGCCCTTTAAATTTCGTCTTGGGATCGCCCAAAAGGATTTTAAAATCAGCCGTTTCAATCTTTTTTACCTTCATAACTCCGAAATTATTTCAAAAGTAACTAATCCTTTGCCACTGGAACATAAAAAAAGGGAGGCAAATACCTCCCTTTCGAATAATTCGTTTTTCCTTACAGTCTGTAAGTAAGTCCAATAGACCCGTTAAGTATACCATCCATTCCTTCAACAGGAGTGTTTGAATATCTATCTGCTGTCCAATCTTTCATGGTCAAAATTACATATGAGATATCAGCATTAATGGATATATTCTCGTTGATGTGGTATTTTGGGTTCAACCCAAATACTACATTTATCATGTCATCATTGCCTTTAAATGCTGGGTCTTCAAATTCAAATCCATCTGTTGCCAGACGGCTCTCTTTCCAGCTTCGATTCACTTGCGTTGCAAACCCAAAACCTGCATGAAGATTCAAATCAAACGCTTCCGTACCGAAGTCTGCGAGCTGAGAAACACTCAATACACCTTCGAGTGTTGCACGAAGCATAAATGATTTATCTTCTACTCCTTCCGCAGAACCATCTTCAGCAGTTTTGAAAGAATCAAAACCTAATACTCCACGTATACCCACGATGTTAGAGAACATGTAACCAGTTGCACCTTCAATATGCAATCCTGGAGCCATTGTTACTGAGTCTGAATTTGCTCCACTAAATCTTCCTCCGAAGTTTAAATCAAAAAATACTCCTTCGTCTGTTTGAGCTGATGCAGACATTGAGGTTATTGTCAAAATAGCGATTAAAATTTTCTTCATCTTTTTCATAATTTGTGGCAAAAATACAATTATCATTCAATTTACAAAGCATATCTACGGTAAATCGTAGAAAATAGTTTCAGAATTATTTTAACTAGAAAAATTTCAAGGAATTATACCTTATTCATTAATTTTGTGCCTCTATTCACAAATTCATGCGTTCAACTGTTAAAAGACATATCGCCAAAACCATTACCTGGAGAGTTGTTGGAACCCTCGATACGATATTGTTAGGATGGTTGCTGACGGGAGATATTTCAACCGGAGTTTCCATTGGAGCGGTAGAGTTCGCTACGAAAATGTTCTTGTATTTCATACACGAGCGCATTTGGTTTAAAGTTCGCGTCTTTCGGGAGGCCTCAAGCAATGTTCGACACATTCTGAAAACAATTACTTGGCGTTTTGTTGGTACAATGGATACTATGTTTCTAGGTTGGCTGATTTCCGGTAGCGCAGAGATAGGTCTTTCCATTGGCGGGTTGGAATTGTTTACCAAAATGATCCTTTATTATTTGCATGAGCGCATCTGGTATAAGAGTTTGTTTGGTCTGAAAAAAAAACATGCATGAATTAGGTCACACAAAGTGACGAGGAAGCAGAATATGTCAGTATTAACGAATTCTCGTTTTAGAAGTCGTATATTTGCCCGAAAATTAAGGCATTAAAAAACCGTCTAACAAAATGATTTCGAAAGAGCGCTTAACCCATTTAAAACAACTTGAAGCAGAGTCGATACATATTTTGCGCGAAGTTGCTGCTGAATTTACGAATCCGGTAATGATGTATTCCGTAGGTAAAGATTCCTCTGTAATGCTTCATCTGGCAATGAAAGCTTTTGCACCTGCAAAACCGCCATTTCCCATGTTACATGTGGATACTAAATGGAAGTTCAAAGAAATGATTCAGTTTCGTGATCAACGCGCAATCGATCTTGGGTTTGACTTGGTTGTGCATTCAAATCAAAAAGGAATCGAGATGGGTATGGGGCCTTTTACACATGGTTCGAAGGTACACACCGATGTTATGAAGACAGAAGGCTTGAAACAAGCACTTAATAATGGAGGGTACGATGCTATCATAGGCGGTGCCAGACGTGATGAGGAAAAATCACGAGCTAAAGAGCGGATCTTCTCATTCAGAGATAAAAATCATCGCTGGGATCCAAAAAACCAACGCCCAGAACTTTGGAATGTCTACAACGCTGAAATCCAAAAAGGAGAAAGTGTGCGTGTATTCCCGATTTCCAATTGGACCGAACTGGATGTGTGGCAATATATTTACCTGGAAAACATACCTATTCCTTCTCTCTACTTTGCCAAAGAAAGAGAGGTTGTGGAATACGAAGGCACAAAGATTCTGGTTGACGACGATCGCATGCCCGAAGAATTAAGAAAAACAGCTAAAAAAGAAGTAGTTCGCTTTAGAACGCTTGGCTGCTACCCCCTGACTGGTGCGATTAACTCAACTGCGGCTACGCTGCCTGAGATCATCAAAGAAATGTTGCTTTCGACAAGCTCGGAGCGTGAAGGTAGGTTAATCGATAAAGATCAGGAAGGAGCAATGGAACAAAAGAAAATTGAAGGTTATTTCTAGTTATGATTGAACAAACAACAAAAATAGCGAACGATATAGAGGGTTATTTGAAAGAGCATGAAAATAAAGACATGCTTCGTTTCATTACCTGCGGATCAGTAGACGATGGAAAAAGTACGCTAATCGGTCGAATGCTATACGATTCTAAAATGATCTTTGACGATCAGCTAGCAGCTGTAGAGGGTGAGAGCAAAAAGTACGGTACTACGGGCGAAAAAATCGACATGGCCCTTTTGATGGATGGATTGCAAAGTGAGCGTGAGCAAGGAATTACGATTGACGTAGCTTACCGCTTTTTTGCAACCGAAAATCGGAAGTTCATCATTGCCGATACTCCCGGACACGAACAGTACACTAGAAACATGGTTACTGGAGCTTCGACAGCCGATGTAGCTATAATCTTAATTGACGCGCGAAAAGGAATTTTAACACAGACTAAGCGCCACAGTTATATAGTCAGCTTGCTTGGTATCGAGCACGTTATTGTTGCTATCAACAAGATGGACTTGGTAGATTTCAGGGAGGAAGTTTACAACAATATCTCAGAAGCTTACGGAGAGCTCGCCAAAGAACTAAATATCAAGAACACGTATTATCTGCCTGTTTCTGCCAGAGACGGAGATAATGTTGTAGAAAAAAGCGAGAACACTCCTTGGTATATGGGCAAGCCATTATTACACTTGCTCGACACAATGGATATTTCGAAAGAGCAAAAGGATGAGGACTTCCGTTTTCCTGTACAATATGTAAATCGTCCAAACCTCGACTTTAGAGGTTTTTGTGGAACAATTGCAGCAGGGAAAGTATCAGTTGGTGACGAGATAACGGTCCTGCCATCCGGTAAAACAACAAAAGTAAAAAGCATCATCAACAGTGGTGATATTCACGAAGGTGATTTTCACGTCACTTGCTATCATGCCTTTGCACCAATGGCGATAACAATTACTACAGAGGATGAGGTGGATATTTCACGTGGAGATATGATCGTCCATTCGAACAGTGTACCTCGTGTTTCAAATTCGTTGAAGGTAATGTTGGTGTGGATGGATGACGAGGCGATGAACGTTGATCGAACGTACAACATTAAACGTGGTACTTCAGTCGTTCCAGGATTCTTCGAGCATATTAACTACAAGGTTGATGTCAACACCTTCGAACGCAAGACCGTACAGTCGTTAGGAATCAATGACATTGCCTCTTGTAAAATGATCATCAATCAACCAATCGCGGCCGACTCTTACGAGACTAACCGCTACACCGGTTCCTTTATTGTTGTGGATAGAATCACAAATAACACTGTTGGTGCAGGAATGATCGTTGGGGTGAGTAGACGCGATGAGGATGTTCAGAAAATCGAAACTAAAGAATATAGTCAAGCAGAAAAAGCATTGAACCAATTCATTCGAGAAACATTCCCTGAATGGGGCTGTAAAAAGATCTAATATGTTAGATAAAAACATCGTTTGGCATAATCATCAGGTTTCAAAAGAAGATCGATCTAATATTAAAGAACAGCGAGCTTGCGTTCTTTGGTTCACAGGCCTCAGTGGTTCAGGTAAGTCAACCATTGCAAACGCTGTTGAGTCTAAATTACTTGAGCTAGAAAAGCATACCTATCTATTGGATGGAGACAACATCCGAATGGGGTTGAACAAAGGATTGTCCTTTTCTGAAACGGACAGAGTTGAAAACATCCGGAGAATTGGCGAAGTATCGAAATTATTTGTTGATGCCGGTGTTATAGTCTTGACAGCTTTCATTTCCCCATTTGTGAAAGACAGAGAGCAAGTGAGAAGCCTATTGAATGTGGGAGAGTTTCTTGAAGTATTTATCGACACGCCTTTGGAGGTTTGTGAATCTCGGGATCCAAAAGGCCTATACCAAAAAGCAAGGACTGGAGAAATTCCAAATTTCACCGGAATTTCGTCACCATATGAAGCACCTGCAAACCCGGAAATACGGTTAAAAACGAATGAGATGAGTGTGGAAGAAGCTGCAAGCAAGGTTCTATCGTACTTAAAAGTAAACGGATACTTGAAGTGATTAAAGCGTCCAAATAAATTGAAAAAGATGAACGACCACTTAAAAATAGCCATCCAAGCTGCTCTTGCTGCTGGAAGAAAGATCATGGAGATCTATGAAACTGGAGACTTCGGGGTAGATATGAAAAGTGATAATTCTCCTCTTACGAAGGCAGATATCGCTTCTCACAATGTTATCATGGAGTTTTTGGAGAAGACTGGTATTCCGGTGCTTTCTGAAGAAGGGAAAGATATCCCCTATTCGGAGAGACAAAACTGGGAAAAACTGTGGATCGTTGATCCTATTGATGGAACAAAAGAATTCATCAAGAAAAATGGAGAGTTTACAGTTAATATAGCATTGATAGAGAACCATCAGCCTGTCGCAGGTGTTGTATACGCTCCGGCGATCGATGAGCTTTATTATTCTGATCGTGAGAATGGAGCATTCTTGACTATGGGAAAACATTCACAAAGTCTTGAATCAGCGATTGTCAATAGTGTTAAGATCCCATCGGAACGGCCTACAAAATATACTGTTGTTGCAAGTCGTTCGCACATGTCATCCGAAACGGAAGATTTTGTAAATGAACTTCGTGTCGAGCATGGTGAGCTAGAGCTCATCTCGAAAGGAAGCTCTTTGAAGCTTTGCATGGTTGCGAGAGGTAAGGCAAATTGTTATCCGCGTTTTGCCCCTACAATGGAATGGGATACGGCTGCGGGACAGGCGATTTGTAATCATGCAGGGTTTGCTGTTACAGATTGGAAAACGAAAGAACCAATGCAATATAACCGTGAGGAGTTACTGAACAATTGGTTTTTAGTGAATTAATTATCTTCGTTTCATGAAAGGAATTGTTCTTGCCGGCGGGTCCGGTACACGATTGCACCCGATTACCAAGGGTGTCTCAAAGCAGATCTTGCCAATCTATGATAAACCTATGATTTATTA
>JALRKF010000130.1 GCA_023254905.1 Crocinitomicaceae bacterium
ACCAGTTTCACTTACTGATATTGGGTCTCCAATACAATATGGCCCTCCATTTACTGCAGCTACTATTGGTAATGGATTCACAAGGATCGTTAATGCTTCTATTAGTACATCCGAACATACGCCATCGTCAATCAACTCTAATGTTAATGTTTGATCAGCTGTAGCACCACTGACTGTTATATTCGTTGTTCCTCCGCTAAGTGTAACCGTTGTGCTTCCTCCACCATTTATGTTGTAAGTGACTACCGCATCAGCTATTCCTGTAATCGTAAACGTTGCATCTTGTCCTGAACATATTGGTCCATTCGTCGCTGAAATAGTTGCTGTTGGAATAGGGTCGATGGTTACAACTGTTTGTGTCGAACCTGGACATCCTGCAGCATCCAATATATTCACCGAAAATGTCTCACCATTCACTGCATTCGTGATCGTTGGTGTTTGATCTGTATTGTTTGTGATCGTAGCACCTCCGTCTGAAGTCCATATCCATGATACTGCATCCCCTCCTGTTTCAGAAACAGTAAAAGATACATTTGCGCATGACGGCGATGTGTTTGTTGCTGTCACTGTTGGTGGTGTCGGATCAGTTAATGTTGCTGACGCTGTCACAGGACATGCTGCCGGTAGACTTGACAACGTAATGTTGTCTACAGCGAATGACGGATCAGTTCCCCCATCATCAATTACCATTTCCCATCTAAACCCTATCTGAACATTTGGATTGTTATCTGCACTAGCCGGCAAAGGAATACTCAAGGTAGTCCAAAGCCCCTGACCTCCAGCACATGTTGCAGTCTGCGCTGGCGCTGTTAGAGTCGTCCAAGCTACTCCATCAAAATATTCTACTGTGCAGAAATCTACACCTGGTTGACCTCCGAAAATGTATTCAAAATCTAAAGTGATATTACTTTCCCCAGTACAATCAATAACTGGAGACTCCGCCCTTGCATTCATGGTAGGATCCTCCTCTACACCACAAAATCCAGATGAAATGGAAGCATCAGAATATGCAGCACCACAATCACCTGTAGGACAGAAGAAACATGCAAAATACCCTGTGGCAACGTTGGCAACGTGAAGTGTTCTGTCATCGGGACCTGTACCAAGACAACCATCTCCGCAATTACCAGCACCCATACCTGCTTCTGTTGCACTTATGAACCAATCATTAGCTCCTAATCCATTGAACCCTGTAAGTGTAGTAGACCATGTCCCATTCACAGTAACAGTTCCGTTTGCCAGATTTCCTTGGCTACAACCAGTTCCAAATCCTTCAGTGAAAAAAGTCACCACTGCTCCTGATGCATCCGTTACTTCAACGTTATAATCGCCAGCACACAAGCCTGTGATAGTTGCTGCATCGGGTCCTATTGGTGTCATTGTAGCATCAAACCACTGATAAGAATAAGGTGGCGTACCACCTGTTACTGCAACCGTTATCTCACCGTTACAATCTCCTGCACATTGAGGATTTATTGGAGTTATACTTGTTATCGCGAGATCAGATGCTGGAGCAATTGTAACCGGTTCTGTAATATCGCAATCAATCGAAGAAGTAATCGTAACAAAATAATCTCCGGCACAAAGTCCGGTAGCTGTTGCAGTTGTTTGTCCAATTGGTGTCATTGTAGCATCGAACCACTCATAAGTATATGGCCCAATTGATCCAGATCCGATAGCTGTTGCCTGACCATCACAGCTACAAATTTCATCACTGTCAACGCTAGCAGAACCTGCAATCGGGGAAATCGGCGCACAACCGTTATTGAACTGAGCAATATATGCAGCATTTGCCGCATTATTGGGTAGTCCAGGTGTTTGGTCGTTACTTCCACATTGAGTAGCATCCAAAATTGTTTCATCGTCGGTGCATCCCTCAGACCAGTTTGCTTGATCCTCTGGATCAACTCCATTGAACCAATACACTTCATTCGTAGCTGATCCTGCAAAATATATCTGCGTGTTCGCGTTCGCCGTTCCCCAGCAAACCGAGAAACGTTCACATCCTGAAAGATCTACAATACGAGCACAGTCTCCGCCGTTAGCGAGAAATGTATTACTCCAGTTTCCTCCAGGTGTCCATCCTGTTGCAGGATAAGAACAAGCAATCGCACCTGGAGTTGTTGCGTTACTCTCAAAAAGAATTGTATTGGAAATTGGGGCTACAATCAAACAGTTACCATCCGTCATATCCAAATCATCAGCAGGAATAGTTGGCTCAGGCTGCGCATCATTGTAGATCAAAATGATCGTCCCTAGTGGAATATTTGACCAAAAAGGATCTAATGAAAATCTAACACATCCACCTGCGATACCAACTGATCCATGGTAACCAGAATTATCATCAAAGATCCATCCTCGAATATCAATCGAAGGAGGTAATCCAGTAGCACAATCGTAAGCAACCGTAGTATCGATCACTACAAATTCAACATACTCCATGTTTCCGGTTACACCTTGAGAAACCTCATTCATTATCAAGGTTTGTCCATAGATAGTAAATGAGAAGATTGCAAGAAATGCAGTCAGAGTAAGTTTTTTCATGGTAAGAATGGTTAATGCCCTTTTTATTTTAATCTCATGTGGTTTCAACTTAAATATTGTCTAACATTTCACACAAAACTGAGCCCAAAATACTATGAATAAACGGTTTATTCAAGTCTTACTTTTTAACAAAACTTTAATTCTGTTAATAAATAATTACCAAACAATGCTCATTTCAGAAATTACCGTTTTGAAAGATCGACATGAGTAGATTTAATATCAAATGAAGTAAAACGTGCTGCATTATTATCGAATAACAGCGTATTCTCAGAAGTAAAAAAAGATAACTTTCCTTCTCTTGAGCATTTCGTTTCAATCTCTGGATGGCGATCAAGATAACTTTGCAGACTCTCAGCAACAATCTGACCTTGTGCTATAACTTTAATGGAAGCCGGAACAATTTTTTCTATTTCTTCTTTGATCAATGGATAATGCGTACAACCGAGAAGAATTGTGTCAATATTAGGCGATTTTCTTAGAAGCCGCTCAATATCTTGGCGTATAAAGGCCTTGCCTTCATCAGTTCCGTGTTCATTGTTTTCAATTAAGGGCACCCAAATTGGACAGGCTTGCTGATGAACCTTACAATCCGGAAAAAACTTTTGCAGCTCGATAACATAAGAATTAGAAATTACAGTTCCCTCTGTCGCTAAAATACCCAGCTCCTTTGATCGAGAGTAAGACCCGATAAGCTCCGTACTAGGTCTGATTACACCAAGTACTTTCTTCCCAGGTGCAATTCTTTTTAGGTCATTCTGTTGGATGGTTCTTAATGCTTTGGCTGAGGCTGTATTGCACGCAAGGATAACCAGATGACATCCTCTATCAAAAAGTTCTTCAACTGCTTGAAGCGTATACTCATAGATTACCTCAAACGACCTCGTTCCATAAGGTGCCCGGGCATTATCCCCTAAATAAAGATAGTCGTACTGTGGAAGTCTTTTTTGGATATCCTCCAAAACAGTTAATCCGCCGTACCCAGAATCAAATATACCTATTGGCCCTTCCATTAGCATAAAACTACAAAAAAAGGGAGCCGAGAGGCTCCCTGTAAACTCTATTCTCGACAGATCTATTTAGGTGAATCTATTTTTTCTAGTTCAGCACCTACCTTATCTGTTATGTCATGCATCTCATTGAAGTATAGAAGCATAGATTGATCTACGACGTAATCATACTTATTAGCTTTTGCTACATTATCTACAGCCTTCTGCACCATTTCAAGAATTGGTTGATTGAGCTCTTGCGCAATTCTTTGAAGGTCTTGCTGGAGAGATTGTTGCTTGGTTTGAATCTCTTGATCCTTCTGCATAAGTTTCTTCTCTTCTAGATCTCGCACAACAGGAGCCATATCCTTTTCCTTCTCGCGGAAGTTTTGAATTGCTTTGTTCAGATTTGCTTCCATCTCCTGTAACTCTGTCAAACCTGAAATACGAATCTCTTCCAGTGTTTTTTGTGCTTCAAGATAGCTTGGTAGTGAATCTAATAACCCTTGCGAATTGACTGAGGCTACTTTTGTTTGAGCCATCGTAAATCCTGTAACGCACACAACTGTAAAAACTAATAATAAATGTTTCATTTTTTCATTTTCTAAATTAACTACTTGTTCGAGATTCCTAACTCTCTAAGTATTTGATCACTGATGTCATACTTGGAATCTGCATAAACTAAATTACTTTGATTCGCCTTATCGAATACAAACGTAAAATTTCTTTTTGAGGCTACCTCTTGCATTGCATCAAATACTTTGTCCTGAATGGGTTTAACTAATTCCTGTCGACTCTGGAAATAATCACCACTCACTCCGAAACGCATCTTTTGCATCTGCATAGCTTCTTTCTCCAATTTATCAATTTCTTCTTTACGCTTCTTCTTTTCCTCAGCGGGAAGAAGAACCTCTTCTCTCGCAAAATTATCCTTCTTTTGATTCAGGATGTCATAAAGCTTTTCAATCTCCTTTGTCCATCGCTCAGCCATCTTATCTAATTTTGCTTTCGCCTCCTTGTACTCGGGCATTTTATTCAGAATATAATCCGAATCAATGTAGGCGTACTTCTGACCATTTGCAAACGATGTGCCAAACATGAAAAGCAAGAAGAAAAATATTGGTCTCATAATATCTGTTTTCATTGCCGAACGGCGAAATTAATACTTTTATTGTGAATCACTGAATTACAACTCTCCAAGATTTGCACCGATAATAAAGTTAAGTTTTCCGTACCACCCTTTCTGCAAGATCTGAATATCCGAATCTCCTCCAAAACCAGAAGCCCATGGATCAAGCCGATCAAATCCTAAACCATAATCAAGACCTAACATACCAAACATTGGAAGAAATACTCGTATACCTATACCTGCAGAACGCTTTACATTGAATGGATTGAAATCTCTAAAAGACGGGAATGTATTTCCAGCTTCAACGAAGGCTAGAGTATAGAAGGTAGCAGATGGATTGAGTGAAATAGGATACCTCAACTCCATGGTATATTTAGCAATCAATGGATCACCACCTTGCGTATTTAGGGCATTATCAGGATATCCTCTTAGGGCTATTATTTCCTGACCTCCTAATTGATTTACTCCTGTTAGACCCGACCCTCCAAGAGTGAACCTCTCAAATGGCGTAAGTCCTTTTTGGTAATTATATGCACCCATAAATCCGAATCCAAACCTTGGCATCAATACCAGCTTTTTATCCGCCGTAAGAGGCAAGTACCATTCACCCGTAAATTTAATTTTGTAGTACTCTAAATACTTATATCGTTCTTGATCTGACAAGTCGGTGTAATTATCAATCCCGTCAAAATAGGAATATGGTAATGTCGACTTTGCAAAGAATCTTAAATTAGAACCAGACTGTGGATAAATTGGTGAGGTAACACTACTTCTTCGTAGCTCGTATTCCAAACTAACATCATTCGCGTATCCATTAGTAAAGATCACAAAGCGATTATCCTCTACTACATCGTAGTACGAATAAGACAAAGCATAAGACGCTGTAAAGAAGTCATCAGGCCACTTTTTTCGTCTACCGATTCCTACACGCGCAGTTGTAATTCCTATTCCTGAATATAACTCATTTGTCCTCAAATAACCATTCCCAAGTGCAGTATGATTAATCATAAATGAAAGCGAATTCGGCTTCCTACCTCCTAGCCAAGGCTCCACAAACATGAAGTTATAACCTTGATAGAATTTACCATTCGTTTGCGCTCTTATTGATAGTCGTTGTCCATCTCCTCCTGGTAATGGACGCCAAGCCTCTTTCTTAAATATCTTCTTAGTACTGAAGTTGTTGAATGTCAAACCTAGTGTCCCGATTAATGTACCTCTTCCATTTACTCCGGCGCCACCATATCCTCCTGAAAGCTCAATTTGATCGGATGACTTCTCCTCAACAACGTACTCTATGTCAACCGTTCCATCCTGAGGATTTGGAATTGGGTTGATCTGGAATGCTTGCTCATTGAAATACCCAAGCTGTGCAAGTTCTCTTTGAGTACGCATTATATCATTTCTATTGAAGAGATCTCCTGGCTTGGTTCTAACTTCTCTGCGTATTACATGTTCACTTGTTTTGGTATTCCCCTTTATTATGACCTTTTTGACCCTAGCCTGTTTCCCTTCTATGATTCGCATCTGATAATTAATATGATTATCAACGATACTCATTTCGACAGGAATTACTTGGAAAAATAAATAACCACGATCCATATATAATGATGAGATATCACGTCCATCCATACTCATAAGTAATCGTTGATCCAACAAGGTCTTATTATAGATATCTCCTTTCTTTATACCTAGTACAGTGTCAAGAAAAGAAGAACGAAATTTTGTGTTACCCACCCATTCAATATTTCCAAAGTAATAAAGATTACCCTCATCCACATTCATTTCAATGTTCAAGTTTTTTGGGTCGGCCAAATAAACTGTATCATTCGCAACTTCCGCATCCCGCATTCCAATTTCATTAAATTTCCCTATCATCAGATCGCGGTCACGTTTGTATGCTGATTCTGAAAATTTCGATCTCTTGAAGATTCTCCAAAGTGCTTTTTGTTTTGTGTCCTTCATTGCCCATTTCAACTTCCAAGTTGGAATTGAGGTATTCCCCAGAATCGTGATATTACCAATCTTGACCCTTTCACCCTTCTTAATGTTAATAACGAAAATTTCCGAGTTGTTTATCAGAGTATCCGTGATACGATTAATATTCACGCCTACAGAGTAAAACCCTTTTTCTCGGAAGTATCCTTTTATTCTATTTTCGGTCGCAAAAACAAGATTTTCAGAGATTGTTTTTCCTGAAAAAAGCGTTATTTCTTCTCTAATTTTATCCGCCTCTCTTCTATTCACTCCCGTAAATCTAAATCTTGAAAGTTTTGGTCTAGGAGTTAGGAGTATCTTCAAATAAAGCACGCCAGCCACCTCTTTATCGGCACTTATCTCTACATTCGAGAATAAACCTTCATCCCAAAGGTTTTTAACAGCTTTTGTTATCTTATCACCAGGTACTGTGATGGTTTCACCTTGCCTTAGTCCTGTTAATAATCGAATCGCATTGTGGTCAAAATTATCTGCTCCTTCTACTCGTATGGGTCCCAATTCATATTCCTGAGGACGCATATAGTCAATGTATAAATTTCCTATTGATATAGGTCCTAGCGTATCCTGTTGAGATAACACACCCAATGAGGAAGTAGCGACAATTGATAGTACTAAAATATACTTGATCAGATTCATACGTCTTTTCCCAGCTGTTCTGATACCTTTCCAAACCGTCTTTCTCTCGATTGGTAATCGAGAATGGCTCTAAAAAAGTCATCTTGTTTAAAGTCAGGCCAAAGGACTTCCGTAAAGTGCAATTCCGCATAAGCTGCCTGCCAAAGTAGAAAATTACTCAATCGATGTTCACCACTTGTCCTGATGATTAACTCCGGATCTGGTATCCCGGAAGTTGAGAGAACCTGATCGATTTTTTCTGAAGTAATATCATCCAAATTTATATTACCTTTTGCATATTCTGACGCAATACTTTTTACGCCTTTCAATATTTCCCATTTTGCGCTGTAATTCAGCGCCAAAACTAAATTGACCCCACTATTATTTCTTGTTCTTTCACAGGCAGCAGCCATCTCGTCGCTACAATTGTTTGGCAATCCATCTATATCCCCAATTGTATGGATTCTTACATTACTTGCATCCAACTCGTCTACCTCTCCGGCTATTGTTCGCACTAATAAATCCATTAAACCTTCAACCTCTTTTTTCGGTCTATTCCAGTTCTCCATTGAAAAAGCATAAAGAGTAAGGAATTTGACTCCTACCTCTTGAGCTGCTTTTAGAGCTTCTCTCACAGATTCTACACCAGTATGATGGCCTATTAGTCGCTCTTGACCTTGGCTTTGAGCCCAACGTCCATTACCATCCATAATTATGGCAATATGCTTTGGAACTGTTTCACGATTTATATTAGCGGCCAATGTCATTTCTACTCAATTCAACGAAAATAATCAAAGTATCGTATTCAGATGTATTTTTAATGCGTCTTAACGTATGTTAACAAAAAGAGGGAATTGGTTACCCAAATCCCTCTTTTAATATTTTATTTATCCTCTATTCTGCAAGAACAATCACTTTGTTATTTTGCATTTCTACAACTCCACCTTTAATTTTGACTCGGATCACTTTGTTGTTTGAGGTATCGACACTAAGAAGCTCATCGGTTTTTTCTGTCTTTTCAAAACCTGTCGTAAGATCAACTTTAACCTCTCCCTCTGCGAGGGAAGATATTATAGGTGCATGATCGTTTAAAACCTGAAAAGAACCATCTAAACCAGGAAATTGCACGGCCTCTGCCTCTCCTGAGAATATTTTTTTTTCTGGTGTAATTATTTCTAAATTCATCGTAGTACCTTTTCGTTCTACTTATGCGTTTTCAGCAAGCATTTTATCTCCTGCTTCAATTACATCTTCAATTCCACCTTTTAGGTTGAACGCTGATTCCGGATAATGGTCATACTTACCGTCAAGAATTTCATTAAACGCCTTGATAGTCTCTTGAATATCAACAAGTACTCCTGGAATTCCTGTGAACTGCTCAGCAACGTGGAATGGCTGAGAAAGGAAACGCTGCACTCGACGCGCTCTATGAACAACAAGTTTGTCTTCTTCAGAAAGCTCGTCCATTCCAAGAATCGCTATAATATCTTGTAGTTCTTTATATCTCTGTAATGTAATCTTCACCCTTTGAGCACATGCATAATGCTCTTCTCCAACAATCTCTGGAGTAAGAATTCTCGAAGTAGAATCTAATGGATCAACAGCTGGATAAATTCCTAGCTCCGCAATTTTTCTGGATAGTACTGTTGTCGCATCCAAGTGAGCAAAAGTGTTTGCTGGCGCTGGATCTGTAAGGTCATCGGCAGGTACATAAACCGCCTGTACCGATGTTATCGAACCATTCTTCGTTGATGTGATTCTCTCCTGCATTGCTCCCATTTCCGTAGCAAGAGTTGGCTGGTATCCTACCGCTGAAGGCATACGGCCAAGAAGAGCTGATACCTCAGAACCTGCCTGTGTAAATCGGAAGATATTATCGACGAAGAAAAGAATGTCTTTTCCTTGTCCATCCCCTTCTCCATCACGGAAATATTCTGCCAATGTAAGACCAGAAAGTGCAACTCTTGCACGTGCTCCTGGAGGTTCGTTCATTTGACCGAAAACGAAAGTAGCCTTGGACTCTTTCATTTCATTTAAGTCAACCTTAGAAAGATCCCAACTACCTTCTTCCATGGAGTGGATAAAGTCATCCCCATATTTGATAATTCCCGATTCGAGCATTTCACGTAAAAGATCATTCCCCTCACGAGTTCGTTCACCTACGCCCGCAAAAACAGACAATCCACCATGTCCTTTTGCTATATTATTGATTAACTCCTGGATCAATACAGTTTTACCAACTCCGGCACCACCAAATAATCCAATTTTACCTCCTTTCGCGTAAGGCTCAATTAGGTCTATAACCTTAATTCCTGTAAACAGAACCTCGGTTGCTGTTGATAAGTCCTCGAATAATGGCGCTTCACGGTGAATTGGTAAACCATTTTCATTGCTTAAAGTATTGATTCCATCAATTGCTTCTCCAACAACATTGAATAAACGTCCTTTGATTTCATCACCTGTCGGCATTTTTATTGCTCCGCCTGTTGCAATAACTTCCATCCCTCTTGTAAATCCATCAGTTGAGTCCATTGATATGGCACGTACTGAATTCTCACCAACATGCGATTGCACCTCAAGAACAACTTTTGTTCCATCCGCCTTGTTAACATAAAATGCATCGTAAATTTTCGGAAGCTCTGTTCCTTTCTCAAAACTTACATCAACTACAGGACCAATTACCTGTGAAATTTTTCCTTTGATTTCTGACATCTGAACGTCTATTTTTAGAATTAACTTCTCAATTTCGGGCACAAAGATATCACTTTTTCGACAGAATTATCAAACCAAAACAAAATAATTATTTGAATGTCAATGCATGAGTTATTAACACATTAATTTTGCTATTATCTTAATCTGAAGGAATGTTTCTTTTTATGAGAAATCTAACTGGAATTACTGTGAACACTAAAGCCAAGATCATGACCATGGATAGTATAAGAAGGGCATCAATTACGCTCACACTGATCGGAAAGGGTTCACCTCCAGAATTTGGCATTACTAATAGATGAAAAGTTAATTGAATATAACACACCACATAACCTATTACTACTCCCAAGCAAATTCCTTTTCCGGCTATTAACATTCCTTCGAAAAAAAACAGTTGAAATAGAAATCTCTTGGACGCTCCAAAGGATTGTAAAACCTTTAAATTTTCTAACTTCTCAACAAATAACATTGTTAATGAAGCGACAAGATTGAAGGCCGCCAAAATGAAGATGAATAACAGTATAAAAAGAACAATTAATTTTTCAGATTTACTCGTCTTGTAGATAAGCTCATTTTTTTCGTAATTCGTTTTCACCAGAAAATCCTCTCCCAATTTAATGCGCAATTCCTCTTTCACTTGTTCATTGTCGGAATTTGGCAGAACATCGATATATAGGGCTGTTAACCTGCCTTCACTTTCGAGTAAATCCTGGCCTTTCTCAAGTGGTAAAATTACAGCTTGTGCATTGATCTCTTTGTTGTAGCTAAAGCGACCTTTGAGATTTACCACCTCTGTTTCAAAAGGATTTCTGCCCGCGCCAATCTTCAAATTCTTTCTTGCTACATAAAATATCACTGATTCATATCCTGCCCCGGGTATGAAGCCATTGAGCTTGTCAAGTAATTTTGCACCAATTAGACCATATTCTGCGGATCCATCTGTTAACACCGGTGAACCATCAATCATGTGATCTAACATATTTGACATTGCCAAGAAATTTGAATCAACTGCATAAAGGTTTGCATTAACCCATTTATCCTCGTGTTTCAAAATAACGATCTCTTCGAGAACCTGTGCACATTTGTTTACTCCCTTTATTTTTTGGATCTCGTCGAGACTTAAGCGACTTGAATTAAATGATTTCCCAACAGCAGTTCGGACCGTTATATCTGGATCAAACTCGGAATAAAGCTGCTCTATCATTTTTTCGATACCATTAAAAGTGGAGAGCAAAATCACCAAAGCAGCTGTAATTGTAGCTATTCCGACTACAGATATGCGAGTGATCAAGTTGATGACATTCTTTCGCTTTTTCGAAGAAAGGTATCTGCGCGCTATGAAGAAGGGAACATTAATGATCAGTCCTTTTTAAGCAATTGGTCGATCTTTTCAGCATATTCCAAGCTGTCATCAATGAGGAATCTAAGCTCTGGAATCTTTCTCATATTCTTTAAGCGCTTGCCAACTTCCCCTCTTATCTTAGATCTGTGCGATTCTATATTTGATAGTACCTCTTTTGGAGAAGGCCCAGTGAATATACTCAAGTAACACCTTGCAAGAGATAGGTCGGATGTGACTCTTACAATAGTAACTGAAACCATCGCACCAAGACAAATCTCACGAGCATTTCTTTGAAAGTAAATCGATAGTTCTTCTTGAATTACTCCTTCTATTTTGTTTTGCCTAATTGAACCCATGATGCAAAAATAATGAATACTTATCTGGCATTAGTCAACAAGGGAAACAAAAACCTATATTTGTCCACATGGGCAGTACAAAGCAGATTTATCACATGACCTTTAAATACAAGGGAACTGCAGCATTAGTAATCTTTTATAATTTGCTTTTTGTGATCTTCAATCTAATATCACTTGTGCTATTTGTCCCTTTTTTACAAATAATATTTCCATCTGGTGAAGCGAAAGAAGAAGTAATAAAACCTGTCTTTAATGGAAGATTCACCGGCTTGTTCGACTATATGTCGAATGGTTATGAGTATTTCATGTACACCATGGCAGAAGATAATCCAAAGGAGGCTTTACTCTTTGTTTGTATTTCGGTCGCAATAGCCTTTTTCCTCAAAAATCTCTTCCGTTATGGAGCAATCTATCATCAGTCTCAACTGAGGATGGCTGTTGTTCGTGATGTCCGAGATTCTCTTTTTACGAAAGCGCTGCGTCTCCCATTATCTTTCTACACAGAGGAGCGCAAGGGAGATCTAATGTCTAGGATGCAAAGTGATGTCGGTGAGATCGAAATCGCTGTTGTGGCAATTCTTGAATTAATTTATCGTGACCCCTTTGCCATTATACTTAATATAGCCGCATTGGTTTACTGGAGTCCCGAGTTGACTTTGTTTTCCTTTATTCTTCTCCCCATTTCAGCATTAATCATTTCTCGTATTGGAAAAAGTCTCAAAAGAACTGCACAGCAGGGTCAAGAGCAAATGGGAATTTTGGTCTCAGCTATAGAGGAAGGGCTTAGTGGAATTCGGATTATCAAAGCTTTTAATGCTATACCACAAGCCATGGGAAGCTTCAAGAGAATCAATTTACGGCATCAGCAACTCATCACCAAGACTTTTCGCAAGAAAGATTTATCGCCACCATTGAATGAGACTCTCGGTGCAATTGTCATGATTATTATCGTTTGGTTTGGTGGCTCAATGATTTTAGATTCAGGACAAGAATCACGTTTTACGGGTAAACAATTCATTGGATTTATTTTGGTGTTCTCACAATTACTGAGACCCATACAAAATGTGGCTAAATCAATTGGTAACTTGCACAAAGCAAAAGCTTCGCAGGAAAGAATAAATGCAATATTAAATGCAGATGAAAAAATTAGAGAAGCTCAAAATCCAGTTCGATTGAGCAATCTTACCAAAGAAATTGAGTTCAGGGATATTCATTTTAAATACCGCGATGAGTACGTGTTGAGGAATATTTCTTTTAAAATCCCTATTGGCAGAACTTTAGCATTAGTTGGTGAGTCAGGAAGTGGTAAGTCAACATTGGCAGATCTTCTGCCTCGATTTTATGACGTGGAAGAGGGTGAAGTCCTTTTTGACGGCGAGAACATTAAAAATGTATCCATTAAAGATTTACGTGAACACATAGGAATTGTATCTCAAGAATCCATCTTGTTTAATGACTCGGTAAGAAATAATATTTCATTTGGTTCTCCCCAAGCTACAATTGAGGAAATTCAGCAAGCAGCCAAAATTGCCAATGCAGACACTTTCATTTCTGAACTCGATAACGGTTACGAAACGAATATTGGCGAAAGGGGAAACAAGTTATCAGGTGGGCAAAAGCAACGATTATCCATAGCACGTGCAGTCTTAAAAAATCCTGATGTTCTCATTTTAGACGAAGCAACTTCCGCCTTAGATACTGAATCAGAAAAACTCGTTCAAGAGGCTCTCGATAATCTAATGAAAGATAGAACGAGTTTAGTAATCGCTCATCGATTAAGCACCATTAAGAAAGCCGATGAAATTATAGTATTATCAAAGGGTAAGATTGTCGAGAGAGGAACGCACGAAGAATTAATTGCGTTGAAAGGAACCTATCACCGACTATCCTCTTTGCAGGATATTACTTCTTAAAATTGATGTAATCACTTGGGTCAACCGCTTTCTCGTTATGCCACAGCTCAAAATGTAAATGCGGGCCCGTTGTGTTTTCACCAGTATTGCCAACAATCGAAATTGGATCCCCAAGTTGAACCTTATCTCCAATCTTCTTGAAGATGGTTTTATTGTGCTTGTAAATAGACAAGAATCCATTGCCATGGTCGATAATAATCATGTACCCATCTTTTTGAGTAAAGCCCGAATATATAACTGTCCCAGATAGGCAAGCCTTCACCTCAGCGCCTTTTTTGGTAACTATATCTACTCCTACATGAGAACGTTCATTGTAATCTTGACTTATTTCACCTACCACAGGGCTTCCAAATATTGCAACATGCTCCTCTTCTACTTGGTTCATTCGTAGATTCTCATTGATTTTCTCTGCAAGATGTTGTTCAGATTGCGTAAAATTCTCGTTCAATGAATCATAATTTATTAATGGCATTTCCATGATATCATCAACAGTTAGGCTATCGAGTTCTTGACCGTGAATTAATTTAGAAATGTTTGATATGAAAGCATCTTGTACTTCTAGCTTTTCGGATAAGGATACAATTTCCACATTTTGCTTTTCAAGTATTTCTCGGTCAATATCGACATCATTGGTTGAGAGATAACTGGAAAGAGGACCATAAATTACCAATAGAGTAAAAAGAAAACCAACTAGAATACTATATAGAATTATTAGGCTAATAAGACGGATCCCTGTGCTTTGGAAACTCCATATCTCGTCAAAATTAATAGGGTTTGAAGCGGAATACTTCAGCTCATTATTCAATTTCTCCCATAGTACTCGTAACCTTGACATCACCAACAAAACTCCCTAAATTATTGTTATGAAACAAATAATTAAGATTCATTAACAGGTCTTCAACAATTTGGCTTGAATTTTGTACGTTAAAAGGAAACGTTTTCGGAGTTATAACGTCTAAACTACATATGCGAATATTCTTAGTTGCCATACTTGCCCTCTACACGACTGGCGCTTTTGCACAGCTGGTTACTTCTAACGCAATGAATTCGTCCCAACTTGTACAAAATGTTCTTCTAGGATCAGGAGTTACTGTGTCAAATATAACATTCAATGGTGCTCCAATGGCAATAGGTTATTTTAATGGGACAAATACAACTCTTGGAATCGACGAAGGTATTCTTTTGACTACGGGAACAGTATTGAACACTTTAGATGGACCGCATGGCCCAAATAATCAATCTGGAGCTGGAATGGATAATGGGGCTGGAGGATACCCTCCACTTTCGAACATAATCGGCGGTACACCAACATTTAATGCTAGTATTTTGGAGTTCGACTTCGTACCTTATTCGGATACGGTTAGGTTCAATTATGTGTTTGCTTCCGAAGAATATCCCGAATATGTTGGTTCACAATACAACGATGTTTTCGCATTTTTCATAAGCGGACCTGGAATAGCAGGAATTCAGAATATGGCCACACTTCCCTCCGGTCAGGCTGTAGCAATCAATAACGTAAATAATGGGCCGACAAATACAGGTCCTTGCATGAATTGTGCATATTATGTGAACAATGGAATTGGAACAAATGCCCCGTTCAATAATAATCAACAGTATATCCAATATGACGGTTTTACCAAAGTACTGACCGCTGAATCTGAAGTTCAATGCGGACAAACGTATCATCTTATAATTTCAATTGCAGATGCTGGAGATCCTGTTTGGGATTCCGGTATCTTCCTGGAGGCGAATAGTTTATCTTCGAACACACCTGTTGAAATGACTTATCAACTATCACAGGAACTATTTGCAAATAGCAATCAAATGGCTGAGGGTTGCGTCACAACTACAGTAACAATAGAACGTGGAGCAAATGATGTAGCTTCAGCAATGACCATCCCTGTCAATGTGTCCGGGACTGCCACTGAAGGTGTAGATTATGATAACCTCCCAAATAGTATTACGTTTCCTTCAGGAGTTCAAACTGTAAGTTTCGATTTTACGGCCTTTGTTGATGGAATTACGGAGGGCCAAGAAACTGTGGTTATTACACTTCCTCTTACGGATCCTTGCGGAAATCCAAGCCCAATAGAAATCACTATTTACATAGAAGATGTCGAGCCTGTAGAGGTTGAAATTACCGGTGATAACATTCTTTGCCCTGGCGACCCAGTGGTTCTAACAGCCGAAATTGTTGGCGGTGTTGAGCCATATACGATACTATGGAATACAAATGAATCTACAGAACAAATAACAGTTTCTCCCAATAATACACAAACCTTCTCTGTATCTGTCACAGATGTCTGCCTAAACCAGACAGCAACGGATGATTTCATTGTTACAGTGCCGAATCTTCCACCCCTTACTCTAACAACAACACCTGATATCACCGAAATTTGTCCTTACTTGGAAACAACTTTAGATGCAACAGCAAGTGGTGGCTCCGGTAATTATACATATCTATGGTCCTCAACCAACTCGTCTAACCTGGGGACATTCGCTTCTATATCCGTGACCCCAGCATCGACAACAGTATATACAGTTACGGCAACAGATGACTGTGGAAACTCCATTTCAGAGGATATA
>JALRKF010000121.1 GCA_023254905.1 Crocinitomicaceae bacterium
CAAGAGTAACCACCTCAGACGAGGTTTGTTCTTCATAGTAGTTTATAGTTTTAAGTTTAAATAATCGGGATACTCTATCAACAAATGAGCCAGAAAATAAAAGGTCTTTAAATCAATATTTTACATTGATCCCACACCAACTAACCCTCCCATTTTGGAACAAATATTCTCATATTGGGAATAAGTTAAGATTGGTGCTTAGGTATTAAGAACCTAAGAAATTTCACTTAATTGAAACAAAAATTCTTTGGTCACTGAATAGCTCAAACGAGCACTGTTCAAAATCTGGTGCGCTGAACAAAGGTCTCAAACCATTTGAGAATCCATAAAGTTCTGTTGGAGCACCAAACACATTTTTATCCAATTTACCATTTCTGTTTACGTCGTGATATACAGACACAGCGTAAACCCCAAATGGGAGACTCAAGGAAATAGTGACACTTCCTTTTTCTGCTGAAACGATTCTATTTTTAAAGGTTTTTTTCTCGTCGGGGAAGCCTTCTCTTTTGTTATATATTCCCAAATAGATGTCTCCTTTACTCTCTTGGATATTTGTGACTGTAATTTCTAAGACGAATTGACCGTAGGCAGTTAAAACCACTCCATGAAGAAAGAACAGTAACAGACACAATCGTTTCATCTCAATTGACTTAATAACACTTTGTCGAATAGCTTATCTCCTAAAAATCGACGTCCAAATAGAGCCAGTTTTGCCATGTAACCAGCAACGTATCTTGTCTTAGGATTCGAGACTGTTGCAGCTCTGTAGATAACTTTTCCGATAACAATTGGATTCGACCCTTTTCCTTTTGAATTGTAATTATCATCGGCAAGAGCGATCATACTTTTTGCCATTTTACTATAGCTACCATTTCCCGATGCACCTTTGATAGATTCTTCCATTACATTTCCGAAGCCGGTTTGTATAATTCCTGGTTCAATAAGAACAACTTTAATTCCAAATTGTTTTAGTTCAAGTCTAAGGCAGTCAGACCAACCCTCTAGCGCATGTTTTGTGGAGTGATACCAAGCGCCAAGCGGCGTGTATACTTTTCCTCCAACAGAGCTAATATTGATAACACGTCCTCTGCTTTGCTCCCGCATGTGAGGCAGAACACATTTCGTTATGTGTGCGAGTCCAAAAAGATTCACTTCGAATTGATAGCGTGCCTGATCGATGGTAATATCTTCCACTGCACCATAGAGACCAAAACCAGCATTGTTCACTAGCACATCGATCTGACCCTCTTCGCTGATCACCGTCTGGATGAATTCTTCTACTTGTCCTGGATTGGTGATATCTACCCGATGGATTGAAGCGCCAAATTCCGCAATGTCCGTCATGTACTCTACTCGGCGAGCGCAGGCATACACCTTGAATCCTTTTTGTAGAAATTCGAAAGCTGCCGATTTCCCGATACCCGAACTTGCACCTGTTATAACGATTACTTTACTCATTTAGAATACCATCTTTGTATGTTTTAATAGCACGTTCTCGAGCCATCTTGTGATCTACAATCGGCTGCGGATAAGTCAGTTCATCAATATCATCTATCCACCGTCTAATATAGATTAATTTTGGATCGAATTTTTCCTGCTGCGAAGTTGGATTAAACACCCTGAAGTATGGCGAGGCGTCACAACCACTCCCTGCAGCCCATTGCCAATTACCATTGTTTGAAGATAATTCATAATCCAATAATTTCTCTGCGAAGTATGCTTCACCCCATTTCCAGTCGACCAGTAAGTGTTTGCATAGGAAGCTTGCAACAACCATACGTACGCGATTATGCATATAACCAGTTTTATTTAATTGCCGCATTCCTGCATCTACCATCGGATAACCAGTATTTCCGTCACACCATTTTTTGAATTCTAGTTCGTTGTTTCGCCACTGGATACCATCATACTTTCTTCTAAAATTGTTGGTTATTACATCCGGGAAGTGAAAGAGGATCTGCATAAAGAACTCACGCCAGATTAACTCATCTACAAATGTGGCATTAAGATCAATTGTTTGACGGATGATTTCACGGATACTGATGGTACCAAATCTAAGGTGTACCGATAAATAGGAAGTTTTATCTGCTGCAGGATTATTCCTTGTGAGATCATAATCCCGAACAATATGCAACGTGTAGTCCTTTACTGTAATACTAGATCGCTTGAATCCGATCTCTTCTAGAGAGGGGATATTATTCTGTTTCTGAATAAATTTTTCTCGCGTTAAGTCAACTTTCGCTTCATTGATCATTTCTTTACGGAAATGAGATCTCCACTTTTTCTTGAATGGAGTATAAACTGTGTATGGTTTTCCATCGTCCTTAACGACTTCTTTACGCTCGAAAATAACCTGATCTTTAAAGGAGCAATAGGAAATGCCATTTACTTCACAGTACTTGTAAACCTGTTTGTCACGCTCACGTGCGTATGGTTCATAATCACGATTTACGTAAATTCCAGAGAAAGTTTTATCGGTTAAAAGCTCCTTCCAAACCTCAAAAGGATTACCTTTTCGCACTAGGAGACTGCTTCCAATCTCTTTAAGCGCTTTATCAATAGAGGAAAGTTGGTCGTGAATAAATGTCACGCGCGCATCATCTTCGGTAAGTTGATCCAGGATATTCGTATCAAAAATAAACACACATTGGACCTTTTTACCACTATTGGTGGCATTCATAAGGCCTACATTATCTTTGAGTCTTAGATCCCGTCTGAACCAGAAATAAACATTCTCCATATTTTAAAAATACAAAGAATGTTTAACGATTAAAACAAAAAGATAAACAAAAAATATTACGAGATTGGTTTTTCTTTATCGTGTTCTATTGAATATGAGAAGTTAACCTTTGTTTTTGCCCCTGGATTCAAACTTAAATTCCATGTAAGTCTGCCGGTCTTTTTATCGAATGTTGCACCATCTCCATCTTCGAGTTTGATTGTGATTTCCTCATTATCCGTAATGGGGATTAGGTCTTCCAGAGTTATCTCGACTGATTCTCTATTGAGATTCTTCACTTCTATTTCGAAAGTATATGTTTTGACTGTTCGTTTTCCAAATGCAACTTTATCATCCTCCTCATTTACTTTTTTCCTACTTGTTACAATGCCATCATCCTTACCAATAGTCAATTCTAGTGTGTCCTTTAAAGCAGGAGGATTAACATAAGTATTTCCTACAATTGTTTGCTTGAAATAAATATTTGCTTGTCCCGCTAATAGATTTAATGATTCCCAGTCGCCTAGTTTTGCAATCAGGAAGGCATTCGTGTTTTTTCTCGGAAGTAAGTAATGTTCGAACTTCGCTTCAATCTCTTCATGTAAGATAACCATCAACTTTTGTTGGCCTGTCGAAGGAATGGTGTAGGGAAGTTTTACATTAAACTCTATGTTTGATATGTTTTGATTTATATCTGCGAATGATTGCAAAGGGATAAATGATTTTTCTTCGAACACAACATTTTCGTCTTTGTTCTTTTCTAATTCCTTCTTGAAGTTGGAGAGTTCTACATTTGACGTGAAATTTTGTGAATAGTACTGTGGTTGTAAATTAACCTTGTTAACGGTATAGTCGAGTCTCCAAATCCCCGCAATTGGTTTTGTGCTAAAGGTATTTTGATTAAATGTTGACAGTGTGATTTCTACATTATTCCAATCCTCACCGGAGCTCTGGAATACTTTTGCTTTGTATGTTACCGTCATTGGATCCGATATAGAGTTCGCACGTAGATCATATGCTGGTATCCAGCCAGCATTTGGAACAAGATAATTAACTTCTATTCTACCGTTTGTTTCGGTATCAGCAAAAGTTGTAACAATAATGTGATTTCTGTTCACAGCTGCCTTGGCAGGTTGCCCGGTATTGTTCGCGTAATCGTTTAATTCATTTAGCCGGTCCCTGAATTTTTTGTCTCGGACAGTGATTAGATGTTGTTTCTTTTTCCATAAATGAATGAGTTCATTGATCTCGTCTAGTTTACTTCGGTAAAATCCCACAATTTCCCTAAATTCAGGAAGGGTATCGCTAATTCCTCCCGACTTTATAAGTTGTGATTGTGTCACCATACGCTTTTCTTCACTCAGATTTCTGAGTTTTTCACTGATTCGTTCTTTTTCAAACCCAATAAATAAAATGGTGTCATTTAACCAGCTGATTTCATTCTGAATCTTCTTGGGAACAATCGCAGGAACTGCACTAGAAGGTGGAATGTATTCTGTTTGATATTGAATGTCTAAAATCAAAAAGTTACCCTTCGCGGTTGCCTGGATCTGATCTTGATTTAGATAGGCTGAAACGTCTGTAATTACAACTTCATTTACCCCCTTTTTTATGGGGAATGATTGCGATTCCCGAAATACTTGGGCACCAGATAAAAAAACCGTTGCTTTGCTCACAGTTGTTTGGAGTGAATCCGCAGCAAATAATGTATTTGTCAATACAAAACTTACAAAAAGAATTATTGTTTTCATTTTATTTTCTGGTACAATCATGCAGAGGTTTGGTTCAAAAAAGATTATTCCTCTATTTCTTTTAACTGAATTATTCCTCCTAAATTTATACCTCAATAAATCTATTGAATGAGAAAGCTCGTAACAGGCGCTGGAGGGTATTTGGCAGAACAATTGATTCTGCAGTTGTCCAATTCGGGATATCAAGTATCCGCGATGTATCGCGGTGATTATAATAAATCCATTAAATCAGAAAACATTCAATGGATCAAGGGTGATTTAATGGATATTGATTCTTTAAGAAATGCAGTTTTGGGTTGTGAGGAGGTTTACCACGTAGCAGCATTTGCTAAATCTTGGGCAAAAGATCCGAGAATGTTTTATGATGTTAATGTTGGAGGGACAATTAACCTTATCGAGGCCGCGAAGGAAGCCGGAGTCAAACGAATAGTCGTTACATCTACAGCTGGCGCAATTGGCCCTGCCAATGTAGACAAGTTCGTTACAGAGGATCAATACCGGAGGATAGATTTTTTCGGCGATTACGAGAGCTCTAAATTCATCATGAATGAAAAAATTCTCGACTATGTACGCAAAGGAATGGATATTCGAATAGTTTGTCCGTCGAGGATCTTTGGGCCTGGAAATCTGGGTTCAAAGGGTAGCACTATGACACAGATCTTGCGCTCCTATTTATTGGGAAAATGGCGAATACAATTGGGCAGTGGAACCGATCGTGCAAATTATGTGTACATAGATGATGTAGTTCAAGGGCACCTTCTAGCAATGGAAAAAGGTGCAGCAGGGGAGAAATATTTAATAGGAAGTTTTAACGAGTCTTTTTCTGGCTTAATGAGCAGTTTGTCTCAAATTTCTGGCAAAAAATATAAACTTTACAAAATTCCATTTGGAGTATTAGGCTTCTATGCAAATGTTGTTGGAGTTATTGCTAAGATATTCAACTTTGACCCAGTCATAACCAAAGATTGGGTAAATAAATTACATCAGAACTGGCAGGCCGATATTTCAAAGGCAAAGAATGAATTAGGTTACGAACCAACCCCGAAAGAAGAAGCGCTTAGGAAAACAATTGAATGGATCAATAAGGAGTCAAAATGAAATCATACTATGTACATGGATTGCAGCATTTAGGATTAGGAACACCGAACCTAGAAACAACCTGGAAATGGTATAAAGATCATTTTGGTCTTGATATTCCCATGTTTGACTCGGTTGCTGAGGCAGAGTTAATGAGGCCATACACGAATAACAAGACTGTGAATAAGCGTGCGGCGATGGTGTATAATATCCAGGGTGGTGCAGCAATGGAGATCATTGAATTACGTTCTGAAAAAACAATGCCTCCTTCTTTTGAGGTGCAACTCGGCGACCTAGGGATATTTGCCGCCAAAATGAAAGTGCCCATGGTTAATTTTGATACTGCAATTACAGAGCTTGAGCGCAGTAATGAAGGTTGGCTCGGTGGACCTTATGAGCTAAAAGATAATTTAAGGGTGGCTGTGCTGCAAGATCCAAACGGACTTTACGTTCAATTGCATCAAGGGGATTCATTTTATTCGAAGGGACCTCATAAGACTGGTGGAATTTCAGGTTGTATAATTGGATGTACCGATATCGAGAAGACCAAGAAGTTTTATCATTTACTGGGGTATTCGGAGGTACTTTTCGAGGCGGAAGGAAAATTTGAAGATTATGCAATGATGCCAGGCGGGAAGGGCGAGTTCAAGAGATGCATACTCGGACAAAAGAAACCTGTAACAGGAGGTTTTTCGGAAGCATTTGGTGATACTCAAATTGAGTTAGTTCAGGCTTTAACACGAACACCAAAAAAAATATATCAAAATAGAATTTGGGGGGATACAGGATTTGTTCATCTCGGATTTGACGTAAAAGGGATGCCCAAATTGGAGGTGGCATTAACTGCTATGGGTCATCCATTTACGTGTGACTCTTCCAACGGACTTCATATGGGTAAAACCAGAGTTCATTGTACTTATGTTGAAGATCCCGACGGAACTCTTATCGAGTTAATAGAGGTATATAAAATTCCGATTATTGAAAAGTGGGGCATATTTATCAATATCGAAAAGCGGTCGCCTTATAAGCCCTTACCAAAAATGATGTTTCGATTAGCGAGATTTACAAGAATCAAAGATGACTACTGGGAAAAGAATTCAAAATGATTAACTATTGATAATTTGAATTAATTCATTGTATTTCATCTGAAGACTCTCTCGATCTCCTTCCCTTAACCTTCTCTTAGCATAGATTTTTCTTAAGAATCTCTTCCAGACAACAAGATATTTTACCGCTACGACACCTGAGAGAATTCCTCCAACCAGAAAAATTGGTAGTAGATAAGGTGTTTCAACAAATGGTAAAATCAATGCACACTCTATTAATAAAAGAATAGGCGCTAGTATTGCACCGAAGGCAGCTCTCATTCCTGGATAAAATGTAGACCTGCGTGTCAATTTTGGCGGAATTTTTTTCAAGAGTATAAATAGAGGGAGGTTCACGACCAATCCGAGAAGGGCAATTGGAGATCCAATAAGCAAGATGATTATCTCTGAAAAAATATTGATTCTATTTGATTTCAATCCACGAATTATAAAGAGTTCTGCAGTCGGAACATTTACATCGTTCCAAAATGAGTTCACTTTTTTGAAAATAGATTCCTTTTCTTCGTTCTGCAGACCATTAATTTTTTCTGAGAGCCACTTAGTTTTCTCCCAACGTTTCGATAATGATGGCACTCCATCTGAAGTTGAGTAGTGCATCGAGCACTCATCTAATTGAATTAGCTTTTCAAAAGACTTTAAATCGCCACTGTCCTTCACATGTATTATTTGATTTTGAATTTTCTTCTCAAGCTCGTCTGTAATCTCCAAAAGGGTTTTAACATTATTTTGGTCATACTTTGCCTTGTAGTCTTTTATCTTGATGGGTTCTGCAACACGAATAATTAGATCACTTCCAAGATTCTCTGGATTTGTATAATTTATTCCGATCGGTACTATCTTAATATTTAGATTGAAGTCATATTCTAATTCAGCCCCCATCGCTATTCGCACGGCACCCTTTTTTATTTTCTTTACTCGTCTAACAAACTGCTCATCTGTAAACCCTTCACCATACAATAGAATCGGGTTTCCTTCCTTTAAGGATGCATAACACTCCTTGAAAACCTGTTGGTTTTTTGATAGACTATCCTTTCCGTCTATACTTCTGTAAATAGGCCACATGTGAGTCGCTCTAAGAAATTTGGCAACTAATTTTTTCTTAAAGAGATCTGCTCGTCCAAGAAAATATATTGGTACTCCTAAAGATCCAGCACAAACAAAGGGGTCTAAAAGAGAGCTAGGATGGTTGGCAACAAAAATAAATGGCTCGCCTTTCGGTATTAGATTGCCATTTTCTACATGGATCTTTCCTAGATAAACTCGACTTGCATCTGAAGTTGCACGTCTTAATATACGGTACAAAAAAGTCATTCCTTGAAATTATATAAAAAAAGCGCTCTGTAGAATAGAACGCTTTATTACCTTTTGACAATTAGGGATTAATTTTCTTCTTTGTGGCCTTCATGAGCATGGTGACCATGATTTCCATGTCCTTCTCCTTTACATTCAGGTTTTGTTCCACCACAGCACTCTTTATCTTTTTTTTTGCAAGAATCGCTGTCTCCTTTACAACATTTCTCGTCTTTCTTGCAGTGCTCAGGCATTACAAAATTTCCTTCTTCATCGTAGTGAGAAAGGCATAATTCCTTTTGCTCAGGAGAGCATCCTAATGAGTCGCAATAAGCATTACACTCATCTTTTGTCATTTCTGCCAATTTTGTCATATCGCAATTGCCTACCATATGTTGAGTATGCCAGTCACCTTTGCAAGTGTCTTTCGAATCACATGATTTTTCTCCGCAGCACTCTTTCTTTGTCTTACAAGTAGAACCAGATTGGCAAGCTTCACTTTCACCACCATGTCCATTTCCGAGAATCGGCGCAATAACAAGTCCCACGAGACAAGTTAATTTGATTAGGATGTTCATGGATGGACCAGAAGTATCTTTGAATGGATCACCTACTGTGTCGCCAGTTACAGCTGCTTTGTGAGCTTCAGAACCTTTAAATGTCATTTCACCATCAATCTCAACTCCTGCTTCGAAAGATTTCTTAGCATTATCCCAAGCTCCTCCAGCATTGTTCTGGAAAATCGCCCAAAGAACACCTGAAACAGCAACACCTGCCATGTATCCTCCAAGAACCTCAGCAGCTAATGGCCAGTTTCCTGAGATCAGTCCAGTACCAAGACCGATAAGTAACGGAGTAACAATTGTTAGAGCTCCAGGAAGTATCATTTCTTTCAATGAAGCTTGTGTAGAGATCTCTACACACTTGTCGTATTCCGGCTTGCCAGTCCCTTCCATAATTCCTGGAATTTCTTTGAACTGACGACGTACTTCTTTCACCATTGCCATAGCTGCCTTACCTACTGACTTCATAGCTAATGCAGAGAATACAACCGGAATCATACCCCCAATGAACAATGCGGCAAGCACTGGTGCCTTGAAAATATTAATCCCGTCGATTCCAGTAAATGTTACGTAAGCGGCAAAAAGTGCAAGAGCTGTCAACGCAGCAGATGCAATTGCGAATCCCTTACCGACTGCAGCAGTAGTATTTCCGACTGAATCGAGAATATCCGTTCTACCACGAACTTCATCTGGTAACTCGGACATTTCTGCAACTCCTCCTGCGTTATCTGCAATTGGACCGAAAGCGTCAATTGCCAATTGCATAGCTGTGGTAGCCATCATTGCAGAAGCAGCAATTGCCACACCATAAAATCCTCCAAGTGCATAAGATCCCCAAATTGCTACAGCAAATAAAATTACCGAAGAGAATGTAGAGATCATTCCTGTCGCTAATCCAGCAATAATATTTGTAGCTGCTCCAGTTGAAGAGTTCTTAACAATATCTAGTACAGGTTTCTTTCCTAAAGCAGTATAATATTCGGTGAAGAAAGAGATTAAATATCCAACTCCTAAACCTACAAGTGTAGCATAAAAAATATTCAGACGAGGAATATCTTTTGCGCCTTCTCCGAAGAATCGCATCCCATTAATTTCTGCTGGTAACATCCAGTTAACCAAGAAAAAACATGCGCCAATCGTAAGAACAATCGAAGTGATATTTCCGATGTTCAATGCACGCTGCACCTGTGCTTCTTTTGCATCGTTGTCTTTAATTCGAATGAAGAAAGTACCAATAATCGAAGCAACAATTCCAACACCCGCAATCATAATAGGAAGCAAGATGGGTCCCATACCTCCAAACATATCCGAAAATTGTTCGCCACCATCTTTTGTCATATCATCAATGATATAGTTACCGAGTACCATTGAAGCCAATACGGTTGCAACATAAGAACCAAATAAGTCTGCTCCCATTCCAGCAACATCTCCTACATTATCACCTACGTTATCTGCAATTGTTGCAGGGTTACGTGGGTCATCTTCTGGAATACCAGCTTCTACTTTACCTACAAGGTCAGCACCTACGTCAGCAGCTTTCGTGTAAATACCACCACCAACTCGTGCGAATAGTGCAATAGATTCAGCACCAAGTGAGAATCCTGCTAGTGCCTCAAGCACCATTGTCATGTCGTAATTGAATCCTTCACCACTAGCTCCCATGAACATTTTCAGGAATAGGAAGAAGAAAAGAGATAGTCCTAATACTGCAAGACCGGCAACACCTAGTCCCATAACAGTACCACCTCCGAATGAAACCTGAAGTGCTTTTGGCAGACTTGTTCTTGCCGCTTCAGTTGTACGAGCATTAGCTTCTGTTGCAACGCGCATTCCGATGTTTCCAGCTACAGCTGAGAATACTGCTCCGATAACGAAAGCCGGAACAATCATCCAGTGAGTTGTGTCCACCATCGTAGAGATTCCGAACAACGCTCCAGATGCAATAACAACGAAGATCGCTAATAATCGGTACTCAGCACTTAAGAACGCCATCGCACCTTCCTTAATACTCTTAGAGATTTCTACCATGCGCTCATTACCAGGGTTTTGTTTCTTTACCCAAGCCATTTTAACGAGCATAAATATCAATCCTAAAATTGCCAAACCAATTGGCACAAAAATTAAATTAGATTCCATTTGTAATTGTGTTTATTTAAAACAGGGTGCAAAAGTACAGTTTTTCATGTAAATAGAACAAATCTATGACGAATTAATGTACTAGATGTTTGATTGGCTAACTCTAACAAATACTTTAAATGGATGTTTTGATTTTCACTATCAGAGTGTCAAGATCAATTCCACCGCTTTGACGCCAAACAATTTGATCATTCTTGAAAAGAATGAATGTCGGTACTCCCCTTATTTTGAACTTATCTGCAACTGATTGATTTTTGTCTACGTCAATTTTAATTATTCTTACAGTTTCACCTAATTGGTTTTTTAATTGATCCAAAACAGGTGCCATGGCTTTACAGGGGGCACACCAAGATGCGTAAAAATCTACAAGCGTTGGGGTTTCTGATTCTATAATTTCCTTGAATGACTCCATAGGACAAATTTAAATTATTACTCCCGAAAAATGGGCATCAAAAGTTTTCAAAAGAGTTTGAAGACTCGAGAAAATTAAAGTGGCTTATTGAGAAAAGGTTTAACTGTATATTTGTCTTGTGAAGATTTTAGTGATTCGGTTTAGCTCAATTGGAGATATAGTTCTTACATCCCCTGTTGTTCAGGCTCTGAAGGAGGCTGATGAAAATCGTGAAATTCACTTCTTGACGAAGAATATTTATTCAGGTTTATTAGAGAGCAGCCCCTATGTTGACGAGATTCATTGTATTGCAAAAGATATAAATGAAGTAATAGATGAATTGCGAGAACATCAATTCGATCTTATCGTGGACTTGCACAATAATTTACGCTCACGGTTATTGAAATTTCAACTGGGACGACCTACGCGCACATTTAAAAAGTTCAACATCGCGAAATGGTTATTGGTGAACTTCAAAATAAACAAGTTACCTGACGTACACGTTGTTGATCGCTATACGGATGCAGTCAGAGATCTAATCAATACACAGCCTAGCAAAGGAAGCTTTGGCATTGCAAAAGAGAATGAGGTAAATACGAAAGATCGTTTTGGATTGAACCCAGGTGATTTCATTACTGTTGCTGTAGGCGCGAAGTTTGGTACGAAGCAAATACCGATTATCAAACTGAGAGAAATTTTGGATGATCTGAAACAACCTGTAGTGCTGTTAGGGGGCAAGGAAGATCGAAAAAAAAGTGATCAAATATGCTCTATTGTAAATGGAAAATTGATCAATTTATGCGGAGATTTCAATCTACAACAATCTGCAAGTGTCATTGCCCAAAGTAGAGTGTTTCTATCTTCGGATACTGGCTTGATGCATATTGCAGCCTGTTTTGATATTCCCATAGTTTCCGTTTGGGGAAATACAGTTACAGAATTAGGAATGTATCCATACCGTCCGTCAGAAAGATCAACCTATTCTATTCACGAAGTAAAAGGATTGAAATGTCGACCCTGCTCAAAAATAGGGTTTAGGGAATGTCCTAAAAAGCATTTCAATTGCATGCAGCAGCAAGATAGTGGACAAATAAGAATGGAATTAATGAAGTAATTTCAATCGAATAGCTTTTTCAGCTCTGTTGCATCATTTGGCTCCATTTTTCCAGCTAATATTAAACTGAGCTGTTTTCTGCGGAGTGCTCCCTCAAAGCGCATTTTCTCTTCTTCAGTTTCAGGGGTTATATCTGGTACTTCAATCGGCCCACCGTTCTGATCAACAGCCACAAAAGTATATATGGCCTCATTACACTTTAGACGTGTTCCCTTTAATGGGTCTTCTAAAAAGACATCCACGAATACTTCCATAGAGGAGTTGAATGCTCGCGATACCTTGGCCTCAAGTGTTACAATCGAAGACTGGCGGATTGGTTGTTGAAAAGAAACGTTATTTACAGATGCTGTAACAACTACGCGCTTGGAATGTCTGTGTGCAGAAACACTTGCTATCATGTCCATCCACGCCAGTAGTTCACCACCGAACAAGTTTCCTAAAGGATTGGTGTCATTTGGCAGCACAACCTTGGTTGTGATCGATAGTGTCTCACTTGCTTTTCTTGCCTTCATATTGAATGAAATTTTTAGCAAAATTACGAATTAGTCTTTGTGAAAAGTATGTTTCAATAGTTATTACCACACAGAAATTTCTTTTTAGCAATATTTAGCCAACAATATTTGCTCCGCATATGGGTTTGTGTAAATTTGTGGACACTTAAAACAGAAATAATGGAAATTAGAATGGATAAGCTTATTGCGGCATTCCCTGAGAATATTACTGAATCACTTGAAATAGGTGCTCGAGTGGAATTAAACAAAAAGCCTTCAGGTGTAACAAGCATTTTAGTTTGTGGTCTGGGAGGTTCAGGGATTGGTGGATCATTAATTTCGAAATGGGTGGAGAGTGAATGTTCTGTGCCTGTTTGTGTTAGTAAGGAGTATACAATCCCAGCATATGTAAATGAATCGACACTAGTTATTTGTTCTTCCTACTCTGGTAACACGGAAGAAACTTTGGAGAGTGTTGATGCTGCCTTGAAAGCAGGAGCTCAAGTTGTTGGAATTACGTCGGGAGGGAAATTACTCGACGTTTGTAAGGAAAATCATTTGGATCATGTAATAGTTCCTGGTGGAAACCCACCACGAAGTGCTTTGGCTTATTCTCTTATTCAGCTTGCAAATATTATGGTGAAATATGGATTTGTTGATGAGAAAATATTGAAGCAGATTGAGAAGGCCAGAATGCTCCTAATGCAAGAGGAAAAATCGATAAAAAAGAAAGCAATGGAAATTGCTGAATTCTTCGCTTTGGATAAAGTGCCAGTTCTTTACAGCACAAGTGATTTCGAACCAGTTCTAATGAGAGCTCGACAACAAATAAATGAAAATAGTAAACGTGTATGTTGGCATCATGTTATTCCTGAAATGAATCATAATGAATTAGTTGGATGGGGTCTTGGTGACGACCGTTATGCTGTTTTATTCTTGGATTCGCTTTGGATCAATGGTCGCAATAAAAAGAGACTTGAGCTCACACGTGAGATAATTGGAAAGAAAACCAAAAATGTTAAAACTATAAGCGGCATCGGAAACAGCTTAGTAGAACAATCTCTTTACTTTATCAATATGTTGGATTGGGCTTCTTACTATATGGCAGAGGTAGGAGAGGTTGATGCAGTTGAAGTAAACGTTATCGATTATTTGAAAGGGGAATTAGCAAAACTCTAATGCCAGCAGTTACTTTCAAAGACCTTGGTCTCATCGATTTCAAAGAAGCCTGGGATTATCAGGAGTTTCTGTTCAAAGAAAACATCGATATCAAGATAAGGGCGCGTAACGGTGAGAGTGATTTATCAACCCAAAACTTTCTTCTTTTTTGTGAGCACCCCCATGTTTACACGCTCGGTAAAAGTGGAAAGCAAGGAAATCTTTTACTTGATGAAAAAGGCTTAGAAGAAAACCAAGCTGCATATTATAAGATAAATCGGGGTGGGGACATAACCTATCATGGACCTGGGCAGCTAGTTGTTTATCCAATTTTTGATCTTGACTCTTTTTTCCCCGACATACACAAATACATGCGGTTTTTGGAGCAATCGGTTATCAATACCTTAGAAAAATATGGTATTCGTGGCGAACGGGTAGAAGGTCTTACAGGAGTGTGGATAGATGGCAATTCACAAAGTGCTCGGAAAATTTGCGCAATGGGTGTGAAAAGCTCAAGATGGGTTACGATGCACGGAATCGGCTTCAATATTAATACGGATCTTTCTTATTTTTCGCATATAATTCCTTGTGGTATAGATGATAAAGCCGTAACTTCATTAGAACGCGAGCTTGGAGAAAAAGTGTCTTTAGAAGACATAAAAACCATCTTAAAGGAAGAACTCGCGAAACAGTTTGAATACAAGTACACCGAATGAATTTTTTCAAAAATATTTTACGCTATTCTCTGTATATAGTAATTGCTTTATTTATTGGATTTAATCTTTTCGTGTTACTCTCTGGAAGGTTCTATTTGTACAAAGGTTTTGCAAACACATATTTGGTTGGTAAAATGGGTCCCACAATATATGACCTTGATGTTTTCCATAGGGACACGCTATTTATTGATTCTAGCAAAAAGCAGAATTGGCTTTTAAGCTCATTTTATAACCAACAATCAATCAGTAAAGAGCACAGACAATATCTTGAAGATTTAGAAACTTCTGCATTTATAGTCATTCATAAAGATTCAGTCCTTTACGAAGAATACTGGGATCAGCACAATACAGAAACTGTTTCAAATTCTTTTTCAATGGCGAAATCAGTGGTGGCGATGCTAATAGGTATAGCAATAGAAGAGGGAAAAATCAAAAGTCTAGATGACCCTGTAGGTGATTATTTACCAGAATTCAAAGACGGAGATAAAAAAGAAATCACACTAAAGCACTTGTTGCAAATGGCATCTGGCCTTGATTGGGAGGAAAGTGGTAAAAACCCTTTGTCCGATAATGCAGAGTCATATTTCGGCTCCGATCTTTATAAACATACTACATCTCAAAAAGTTGAAAGGGAGCCTGGTAAGACATTCATTTATCAGAGTGGAAACACGCAGTTACTGGGGTTCGTAATTGAGACTGCAACCGGGAAATCCGTTTCAGAATACGCTAGCGAGAAGATTTGGAACAAGATAGGTATGGAGCGACAAGGTTATTGGAGTTTGGATCGTGATGCAGGAAATGCAAAAGCCTTCTGCTGTATTTATGCAACAGCGCGCGACTATGCAAAACTCGGTAAGTTACTGATGGATACAGGAAAATATGAAAGTCAGCAAATCGTTCCGCAGTGGTACTTGGAAGAAGCACTTCGACCATCTAAAATATCAGATAAGGATGGAAGAGTCAATAGAAGGTATGGCTTACATTTTTGGATCTATAATGGCATGTCAGACCCTGCGTATTTTTATCGAGGTCTCCTGGGTCAATATATTGTGGTGATACCGGATAAAGATCTTCTTATTGTCCGGCTCGGATCCAAACGCATTCCGGATTTTAACATACCGGAACAGTTTGAAAATGATAAAGAGTATATCATGCAAAACATCAACAATATAGGTCATGCGCCGGATTTCTTTCAGTATATAGATATAGGTAAAATGATAAAGTCACAAACTGATTTTTTAAGAAATGAGAGAGGAACTGAAAGGCCCTAAGGTTGAAAATGTAGCAGTTGCCATTGCGGAGCGTCTAGATGAAAATAAGAATAAAATACACTACGTTTATTTGATCAACCTTCGCGATGATATTATGGAAGGAATTATAGTAACGAGTAAAGGATACGGGGTGAATGTAGGGACAGGTGAGAAAGTTCAAACTTCAATGTTACGTCATTCCCTAGAAGTTTTATTGCCAAATGAAGCAGCTAAACTTGAGCCTATCATGGAGGATGTTTTCGGTCTTGCAAATGAATATTGGGTAAGTTTTTACGTAGATGGGAAAATGTATGATAAAAAATTCATTTTTCTGCCGGAAACTATTTCTCCTGCAAATATGAAAGAGATCCCTGTTTTAGGCATGAGAGGGGTAATGATAATCTAGTTTGACTTTCGTATATTTGTGTTTAGGAAAATGAAAAAATGAGGTCTTCAATTAAATATTTAATTCTTATAATTACAGTAATTTCAATCTTAATCGCTTGCGGTGGCAGCGAGGAAGTTGGTTCCAATGAAGATATTGTTATAAATGAAGATTTATACGAATTTCAAACGTTTGATCTATCACCGTATGATCTTCCAGCATTTATCTCATTACCTGATGAAACTGCAAATATCGGTGCTTCTATACCAGAGGTTCAACACACGGAGGATGATATCTATTGGACGATAAATGTAGGTCCTTATTTTCAGATGATCATAACGGACTGTGGAGATATCAAGAATTTAATGAAGACCGAGAAGGGTCTTTTAGCACAAATCCAGAATTTTAAATTGGACTATATAATTGATGAGGAAGATCTAATATTATACAAAAGGACATTAGTAGTCGAAGGAACTGAAAAAGCATCTCCAAATGTTGGTGTGGAGCATGTGTCTTACCATGTTTTCGGGGTAAAAAATATTGGAGGCTTCAACTACACTTTCAAATCGCAACCAGAAGGTTATGAAAAAGATCTTATCGAGTTAATGGCGAAATCAATTAAATCGATTCAGCCTAAAAACCAATAATCTATATTGATGGTACTTACTAGAGAGGCCGTACTTGAAGTACTGGGAGAAATCACTGAGCCTGATCTGAAACAGGATATTGTTTCAGCAAATCTCGTTGAACATTTGGAGGTTCAGGATAACTCAATTACTTTGAAGGTATTAACGTCAAACCCTGCGATGCATGCACGTAAACGCATGAAAGAAGCAGTTGAATTTAACTTGAAACGTAATTTTGGTGCGGATGTTTCCATAATATGTGAGACAGCAGCAATTGCGAGTGACGCGAAAAATGCACAACGAAAAATATTGCCGGAGGTAAAACATATAATTGCTGTTGCCTCAGGTAAGGGAGGCGTTGGTAAGTCGACTATTACCGCTAATCTTGCAGGAGGATTGGTAAAGGCTGGATACAAAGTTGGCATAGTTGATGCAGATATTTATGGACCTTCTATGCCGACTATGTTCGATGTGGTAAAAGAGAAACCAACGATGCTGGATATTGAAGGAACTCCTATGATCAATCCTGTACTAAGCTATGGAATTAAGATCCTATCAATAGGATTTTTCACAGAGCAGGATAATGCTGTTGTTTGGAGAGGACCTATGGCGGCCAAGGCGTTAACACAAATGTTCACCGATGCATATTGGGGTAAACTAGATTATCTTCTAGTTGATCTTCCCCCAGGCACTGGAGATATTCACCTTTCATTAGTGCAAACGGTACCTTTGGATGGTGCAGTTATTGTTAGTACTCCACAAGAAGTTGCCCTTGCTGATGCAAGAAAGGGAGTAAATATGTTCAAGTTAGATTCAATAAAAGTTCCGGTGCTTGGAATAATAGAGAATATGTCATGGTTCACACCGCTTGAGCTTCCCGATAATAAATACTACATTTTTGGGCGTGATGGGGCAAAGAATTTGGCTCATGGAATGGGTGTTCCGTTTCTTGGTCACATTCCATTAGTTCAAAGTGTTAGGGAATCTGGTGACGTTGGAAGACCTGCTGTGTTTCAGGAAAATACGCTCATAGCTGAGGCATTTGACAAATTAGTTCGTAATTTGGTTGCTGAAATAGAAGAACCGATAAGAAAATAGAGAATCATGGCAATCGATAAAAAGTCAGTTGAACAGAAAGTTCTCAAAGCATTAGAGCAATTGCGTCCTTTTCTTCTTGCCGATGGGGGAGATATGGAGCTTATTGAGGTAAAGGATGATGGAACCGTTCTAGTTAAACTTCTTGGAGCTTGCAGCGATTGCTCTATGTCTATGATGACGTTAAAGGCAGGATTAGAGGAGTCCGTAAAAAAAGCTGCACCAGAGGTTAAAGAAGTTGTGGCGATGAACATGGTTGAGACTCTATAAACTCTGACACCATTTTAAGTGCGCTACACTCGAAAAGAAATTCACAAAAAAGGCCAGTAAAAATACTGGCCATCAATGATTTTTCGTAAAGCTTACTTCGCAGCGTTGAAACTCTCCGATACTTTATTCCAGTTGATCACATTGAAAAATGCATTAATATAATCTGGGCGTCTGTTTTGATATTTAAGGTAGTATGCGTGTTCCCACACATCTAAACCTAATATCGGTGTGCCTCCACAGCCTTCATCCATAAGCGGATTATCTTGATTGGCAGTAGAACAAACTTCAAGCGAACCATCTTTAACGCACAGCCAAGCCCAACCCGAGCCAAATCTTGTTGCAGCTGCCTTCGAAAATGCTTCCCTAAAACCTTCCATGGAACCAAAAGAGCTGTCAATTGCATCCGCCAACTCCCCTGTTGGTTGTCCACCACCATTTGGACTCATCACTTCCCAGAAAAGACAATGGTTGTAAAAGCCACCTCCATTATTTCTTACGGCAGGATTATCTTTACACGATTTAAGAATCTCTTCTATTGTCTTACCTTCAAAATCGGTTCCCGCGATTGCATTGTTCAAATTATTTGTATAACCATTATGGTGTTTCCCATGATGGATTTCCATTGTTTGCGCATCAATATTCGGTTCTAGCGCGTCGTAAGCATATGGTAACTGTGGCAATTCAAATGACATAATTTTGTTTTTTGTTTGGTTAAAAATATAAAAATCTAAAGGATTAGAATTGTTCTAAATAAGTTTATTCTTGTTCATATTTCTTCTGGTATTTTATATAAAGTTCCTCTTGAAAGTTCATAAGATTGACAAATTTTCCATCTATTAAAGCAACCTCCACATCGTTCGTCATCATCTCCAGTGCATTACCTTTTGACACAAAAAGGGTTGCAGATTTACCTACCTGAACACTTCCATAAGTTTTGTCGATTCCCATTATTTCACATGCGGACAAACTTACCGAACGAATTGCTTCCTCTTCAGTTAATCCATAAGCCATTGCAGTCCCTGCAAGAAAGGGGATGTTTCGTGCGTTCATTGCTTCCATGTCCCCCTCATTTTGAATGCAGAATTTAACAGATCCTTTTTGCAGCAATGAGGCAAGCTTGTAGGTTTGATCAATATCATCTTCTTGATTTTCTGGCAATGAGTGTGGACGTTGAATCATTACTGGAATGTTCGCATCTCTCAACTGTTGTGTGATAAGATAGGAGTCATATCCTCCTACTATTACTGGATACTTCAATTTGAAATGATCGACAAACTCTAAAACATCTACAAGCTGTTGTAGTTCATCAGCATGGATATAAACGCGCTTTTGACCTTTGAAGCATTCAGTCATCGCAGCTAGTCTTATATCCTCCTTTGGGTCATCTATTTCAGCGTATGCTTCTGCCATTCTGAAGAAGTCGTAGATCTTTTGTTTATTCTCACCATACTTTTCATTGGGTTTTTTTGGTTTAGGATTTGCCCACCAACCACCGCCTTGTATCGTAGCTGGCCAATTAAGATGAATACCATCATTACCGCGAATAGTCGCATCCTCCCAATTCCATCCATCTAACTTCATCACCGCAGATGTACCTGAAATAATTCCTCCTCTCGGAGTTGCTTGACACAGGAGAACACCATTCGTTCGGACTGTGCTTATAACCTTTGACTCTACATTGAAAGCGATTTGAGAGCGAATGTGTGGATTATATGTACCTACTTCATCATAGTCTCGAGTTGCTCTAACTGCATCGATCTCAGTCAGACCAAGTGTGTTATTTGGCACTACAAATCCTGGATAAATATGTTGTCCTCGCAGCTCAATGATTGTATCCCATTCATCTTCTCTTATGGTATATGCATAGGCATTTTTAATCATTGAGATTTTACCATCTTCAATCCCAATTAATGCGCTTTCAACAACATCTCCATTACCAACATGTAGTAGTCCGTTTACCAACAATATTTTATTTGACGGTTGTCCATAAGCTACAATTGGTAGGAAAAACAACAGTATTATATAAAGTATCCTCATTAGTGTTCGTTTTGTTCAGTAGATGCTTCCTCTCCCAGTGTGTTACAATGATAATGACCTTCTTTCTTTCTGAAGAACGAGCGTTTCTTTTCGCCTTTCTTGTTTGAGTCTAGCATCTTTGAAATAATTCGCGCTTTTTCAGCTTGGTTCACTTTACGCTGCTTCTGGTCTCTTTCTTGATCGAAAAGTACTTTTCCGTCTACTATCGTTTTCTCCGCTTTCGCCATGATTGACATTGGATGAGTAGACCATAATACGATGTCGGCGTCCTTGCCCTGCTTCAAACTTCCCATGCGATCGTCAAGATGCAACAGTTTGGCAGGATTCAACGTTACAGTTTTCCATGCTTCCTCTTCGGACATTCCACCGTATTTAATAGCTTTTGCAGCCTCTTGATTCAAGCGACGTCCCATTTCGGCGTCATCTGAATTGATCGCAACTACTACACCTTGCTCGTGCATCAAAGCGGCATTGTATGGTATCGCATCATTTACCTCGTATTTATAAGCCCACCAATCGGAGAATGTAGATCCACCAGCGCCGTGCGCCGCCATTTTATCTGCCACCTTGTATCCTTCAAGGATATGTGTGAAGGTGTTCAAAGTAAATCCAAATGAGTCTGCCACATGCATCAACATATTGATCTCAGACTGAACGTATGAGTGACAAGAAACGAAGCGTTCTTTGTTCAAAATTTGACTCAACACTTCAAGTTCAAGATCTGTGCGAGGTGCTTCATTTGATTTACCTGATTTGAAATCTTTTTGCGCTTGCTCATACTTCTGTGCTCGAATGAAAGCGTCATAGTAAACCTGCTCAACTCCCATTCTTGTTTGTGGGAAGCGAATAGTGTTATAATCTCCCCAATTGGCTTGTTTCACATTCTCACCTAGGGCAAATTTGATGAATCCTGCAGCTTCAGGAATTAGCATCTCATCTGCAGTGTGTCCCCACTTTAGTTTGATCAATGCAGATTGCCCTCCAATTGGGTTAGCTGAACCATGAAGTAATTGAGCAGCAGTAACCCCACCTGATAATTGGCGATATATATTAATGTCTTCAGGATTCACGACATCGGCAATACTTACCTCTGCAGAAATTGCTTGACCTCCCTCATTAACTCCTTTTGAAATTGCGATATGAGAGTGCTCATCAATAATTCCGGAAGTCACATGTTTTCCTTCTCCGTCAATAACAACAGCTCCTTTCGGGTAACGCGGTTTTCCGGTGATCGGCATTATCGACCAGCCGATAGCGCGCGAACGCTGGGCGGGCATGATCGGGCAGGGTACGACCTTCAATGGCGAGCCAGCACGCTGCGCCCCGTGTCGCGACCTCGCCGATGCCGTCCTCGGCACGACCACTCCGCACCAGTTCACGGGTGGTGATGTGGATGCCTTCATGGGTGTCGCCAAGTCGGTCGCCGAACGCAAGATCATCTAT
>JALRKF010000039.1 GCA_023254905.1 Crocinitomicaceae bacterium
CAAATTAATCCTATTATATACTTGTCAAAATCAAGTATATCATGTATATTTGTAGATATATCGCGGGATGGAGCAGTTGGTAGCTCGTCGGGCTCATAACCCGAAGGTCGTCAGTTCGAGTCTGGCTCCCGCTACAAAGTAAAAAAGTAAAATTTTATAAAGATATATTGCGGGGTGGAGCAGTTGGTAGCTCGTCGGGCTCATAACCCGAAGGTCGTCAGTTCGAGTCTGGCCCCCGCTACAAGGAAAGCCCATTGTCAATGACAGTGGGCTTTTTCATTGAATCATTCCAATTTACGGTGATAAGACCAATTCTTCTGGAAGAGAATACCTTTAGATTGTATATGTTATTGTTAAAAATACAATATCTTTGATTAAACTTATTTTCATGAAGTCTATCCTTCTCTGTTTTTGTGCTACCTCTCTCTTCTCCATCGGTCAGATCTTCTCTATCGAGGATAACTTTGAAGGGAACGGAACTATTTTCAACTGGTTCGGCGACGATTGCGATTATCTCGTAGATAAGATCAATCCCTATAATTCAGGTATAAATACATCCGCTACTGTTTTCGAGTACAACGATATTGGAGGGCAGTATGCTAATGTTCGATTCACCCTCAGCGAGAATTTAGACCTCTCCCAGAATCACACATTTAGTCTGAAGATTTATATCCCTTCATCAGGAATAACAGGTACACAGAATAATCAGATATCTCTGAAATTACAAGACGCTTCTCTCGGTCAACCTTGGACTACGCAGACTGAAATTATTAAAAATGTTAGTCTCGATCAGTGGCAGGAGGTTACCTTCGACTTTCTCAATGATGCGTACTTAAATTTTGACCCTGGTTCACCAGCACCGGTATCACGTAATGACCTTAATCGAGTTCTGATTCAGATCAATGGAGAAAACAACAATGATCTTGTCAAAGCCTATATCGATGATTTTAATTACGACGGTTGGATTGGATCATGCTCGCCCTACAATAGCTTGGTATGGTCAGATGAATTTGACGTAGATGGGCCCATAGATGATACGAAGTGGTTTCATCAAACTCAGTTGCCGAATGGGAATAGCTGGTACAATGGAGAGTTACAACACTACACAGACAGAATAGAAAATTCATATGTTCAAAATGGACATCTTTATCTTGTTGCCAAAAATGAAACGTTCACTGACCAAGGTGTAACAAAAAACTATACCTCGGCTCGACTTAATTCAAAGTTTGCTTTTACGTATGGACGAATTGAGGTAAGAGCGAGTCTTCCAATTGGAGAGGGAACATGGCCTGCTATATGGATGCTGGGTAAAAATATAAGTGAACCCGGAGCTTATTGGGAAACACAAGGATTTGGAACCACCAGTTGGCCCGCGTGTGGTGAAATTGATATTATGGAGCACTGGGGATCTGACCAAGATTATGTGCAAAGTGCGTTACATACACCTTCGTCATCAGGAAATACAGTCAATAAAGGAGGAGAAACAGGAAATGATGTTTCCAATAATTTCCATGTCTATGCTGCAGAATGGACACCAACAGAGATTCGATTTTATTATGACAACTATAATGTTTACACATATGCCCCGAATCCTCAGGACATGAATACATGGCCGTTTGTAGAAGATCAATATCTGTTGCTAAATACAGCAATTATTAACACAATACAACCATCGTTTACAGAGAGTCCGATGATTGTAGACTATGTTCGTATTTATCAAAATGGTAATGTCATTGATACGCAAACTGCATGTCAAGAATTTACTTGGATAGACGGTAATACATACTCACAATCAACAAATAACCCCACCTACAGCGCGGTGGATGAATTCGGATGTCAAAATACATATCAGCTTGATCTGACCATTGAGAATATCGATGCAAATATCACCCTCGTAGATTCGGTAACCTTGAATGCTGAACCATCAAATGTTAGCTATCAGTGGCTCGACTGTTCAAATGGATATCAGTCAATACCGAACGCTAACAGTCAAACTTTTACTGGATCTCCAGGTGGAACATATGCAGTTGTCAGCTTTGATAATAATTGTGCGGATACATCAGACTGTGTGACATTACAACCAACTTTGGGGATCTACGATTCCGATAAGCAATTTAAAATTTATCCAAATCCATCCAGAGATCGAATAAATGTGGAGGGGTCATTTGGAGGAAGTAGTTATTGCATCTTTGACTATGCTGGACGAAAAATAAAACAAGGTATTATATCAAATGAAGAATTAACTATTTCAGTTGAATCTTTAGATAGTGGAACATTTGTTCTGCAAATTGGAAATCACCATTTTCCCGTTCTAATTATTGATTGAAAAATTTTCGGCGATTGGAATTGGTACGCCTCTCGGACAAGGCAACGATCCTCTGTTCTTTCAAAGTAATGTGAAAGATAACAATAGTCGTTGCGAATACGAATAAAACGCATTTAAGGCAATAAAGGAAAGTGGGCAAGTTGCTCACTTTTTTTGATCGAATAAAAACAAAATGTTAGTAGTATTGCACAAAAGAATAATCTGTAAATTTTGGTTAGTTTTACCGCAAAATGAGAAGGATTCGTTCAAAGCCTTCTCTTTTAAAATTAGAATGTCAGTAAAACAAACTATTGTTTAATTACAGAAAAAAAATAAATCAACTGAATGCATCTTTTGGTCAGATCAAGACCCAGGAGTATTTTAATTTCGATTTAATAAGTAGTTATTTTAATAGTTCCAAAGAAGAGAATGTATTTCACACAATACCGACGAACACTTGCAATGACCTTGATTTTCATGAGCTTTTCCAATTTGTTGATCGAACTCACTCTAAAATTGGTCAGCAGTTCCTATACTGCAGTTTGAGGAGGTTTCCCACAGGCGAATCTTTTACTGCAAAGAACGAACAAGTCATCGAACTACTCCAAACTGATTCTGAACTTCGATTAAAAGTCCAGAACCTTTTAGAAAAATTGAATTACGAGGGAGCCTATCATATCTGTTCACTTTTTCAAGATAAGCACATAGAACGTCCCAAATGGTTTTTCATAATCCAACTGCTCTCGATACTTAGTTTTATCCTAATATTCTTTACTCCTTTTTCAGTTCAATTTTTTTTAATCTTCTTAGGTGTTTTTATAACCAATTCCGTCATTCATTACTGGAACAAAAAAAATGTACATCAATACCTAAGCTCCATACCTCAACTATTCAAATTAATACAAACTGCAGATGATCTGTACAGTATCAATGTATTTAAATCTCTTGGTTGCAATGTCAAAAATGAAATTGCCCAACTCAATCCAATAAAAAGGAAGTCCATTATCTTCAGAATTGAAAATGCGTCACAAGGAGATCTTCAAGCTTTCTGGTGGGCTGGAATAGAACTATTTAAAATTACGTTTTTATCAGAACCAAGAAATCTTTTTAGAATCTTAACGATCATCGACTCAAAACGGCATGAAATAGAGCGCTTGTATTCATTTATTGGTAGTATTGATATGCTACTTTCCGTAGCAAGTTTGAGATCAGGATTAGATTCTTATTGTTTGCCTATAATTAACTCCGATTGCTCCTTTAATTTCTCCAAAGTGTATCATCCACTAATTGTAGACTGTATCCCGAACAACATTAATTTAACAAACAAATCCGTACTTCTCACGGGCTCCAACATGTCAGGCAAAACCTCATTCATCCGTACTGTAGGATTAAATATAATCACAGGAATTACTCTCAATACATGTTTTGCTGCTGAAGCAACAATGCCAAAAACAAGATTATTCTCCGCGATAAGAATAACTGATGACTTGATGAATGATAAGAGTTATTATTTCGAGGAGGTTGTAACTCTAAGTGAAATGATTCATGAAAGTCAAAAAGATTTTAAAAATCTATTTTTGTTAGACGAGATTTTTAAAGGTACAAACACTGTGGAACGAATTTCTGGAGGTAAAGCAGTATTATCTTTTCTTGCAAAAAATGGAAATACGGTATTTGTTTCTACACACGACATTGAATTAACAGATATGCTCTCGAACGATTTTGATCTTTATCATTTTAGTGAATCCCTCGCAGATAATAACATCATTTTCGACTACGAACTAAAAAATGGAAAACTTGAGAAAAGAAATGCAATAAGAATACTCGAGATGAGTGAATACCCCAAAGAGATAATTGACGAAGCTAATCTAATAGCTAAGCAACTAGATGAGAACTACCAATCTTATTAATTAAAATAAAACTAGCCCTCCTGAGAATTTAGATTATTGCGAATAAGTTAACACGAAAACTTATCTTTAAACTCATCGTTCAGGAAACCTGATTAGATATACTGTAGAAATTGAAACAATGAAGCAAAAAACAATATTTTTAGCATTACTTCTTTTAAGCTGTACCAATCAAAACAACAACTACATGACACTGCAGCCTCCCAAAGCAAAATTGATAGAAGAGCAGATAACAACACACGATGATACTCGCATCGATAACTATTTCTGGATGCGCTTGAGTGATGCGCAAAAAAATGCGGAAACACCTGATGCTCAAACGCAGGATGTTCTCGATTATTTGAATGCAGAAAATGATTATCGTGCAGCCACAATGAAGCATACTGAGGCACTTCAAAAAAACCTCTTCGACGAGATCAAGGGACGTATCAAAGAAGACGATGCTTCAGTACCTGTAAAAGACAACGGATATATCTATTATACTCGTTTCGAAAAAGGACAAGATTATGCTTTCTACTGCAGAAAAAAGGATGAAGTTAGTGCAGAAGAAGAAGTTATGCTTGACGGACCAAAAATGGGTGATGGTCAAGCATATTTTGCCATTGGCGGGACATCAATAAGTAAAAACAATCAGTATCTCGCTTATGGTGTAGATCTTGTCTCTCGTAGACAATATACCTTACATTTTAAGGATCTGAAAAGTGGAGAAATTCTTCAAGATAAAATCGAAAATACCACAGGTGGTGCTACTTGGGCAAATGATAATAAGACTATTTTCTACACGAAAAAGGATCCTATTACACTTCGTTCTTTTCAGATCTTCAAGCATGTATTAGGTACCGATCAGAACGAGGATATCCTTGTTTACGAAGAGAAGGATGAAACATTTGGTTGTTCAGTCTACAAAACAAAATCATCCGATTATATAATGATCGGTTCATGGCAAACCCTTTCTACAGAATATAGATTTATTGATGCTAACGATCCAAACGGAGAGTGGAACGTAGTTCAATTAAGAGAACGTGACCTAGAATATTCTGTTGATCATTTCGGAGATCATTTCTACATCGTGACAAACTTGGATGCAAAGAACTTTAGACTCATGAAGGCACCAGTTTCTGATCCAAGCAAAGAAAATTGGGAAGAAGTGATCGCCCATCGTGATGACGTTCTACTCGAAGGTATAGATATCTTTAAAGATCATCTTGTGGTGTCAGAAAGAAAGGCAGGGTTAAATCAACTTCGTGTTATCAACTGGACCTCAAAAGATGAACATTACATCTCATTCAAAGATCCGGCTTACATGACATATACATTTGATAACCCTGATTTCAACACAACTACATTACGATATGCTTACACATCATTGACTACACCGAATACAGTATACGATTACGATATGACTTCTCGTGAACAAGAACAGATGAAGCAGCAAGAGGTTATGGACCCAGAGTTTAACCCTAAAAACTATGTGTCTGAGCGATTTTTTGTGAAAGCGCGCGATGGCGTTGAAGTACCAGTGTCAATAGTCTACCATAAAAACACGAAAAAAGATGGTCAAGCACCACTGTTACTATATGCGTATGGATCATACGGAGCTTCTATGGACGCATACTTCAGCTCAGTTAGACTGAGCCTTTTAGATAGAGGGTTTATTTATGCCATTGCTCATATAAGAGGTGGGCAAGAAATGGGACGCGAATGGTATGAAGATGGTAAATTACTTAAGAAGAAAAATACATTCTATGATTTCATAGATTGTGGAAAAGCACTTGTGGAAAATAAATATACATCTAATGAGCATCTTTATGCACAAGGAGGAAGTGCGGGAGGATTATTAATTGGTGCTGTAATCAACATGGAACCCAAAATGTGGAATGGTGTTATTGCTGCTGTTCCTTTTGTAGATGTGGTTTCCACGATGTTAGATGAAAGTATTCCATTGACAACAGGAGAATTTGATGAATGGGGTAACCCAAAAGACGAGGAGTACTATCATTACATCAAGTCCTATTCGCCATATGATAATGTTGAAAAGAAAGATTATCCTAACCTGCTTGTCACAACAGGATATTGGGATAGTCAAGTGCAGTATTGGGAGCCTGCAAAGTGGGTTGCAAAGCTTAGAGAACTGAAGACAGACAACAATCTATTATTGATGCACTGCAATATGGATGTTGGGCATGGTGGTGCTTCTGGAAGATTTGAAAGATATAAAGAGGTGGCCATGGAGTACGCATTCTTTCTTGATCTCGAAGGGATTAATAAATAATCGTCAACTTCTTTTTTTGTACAATGTATAGTCTTAACTTCACAAAAACCGAATTATGAAAAAGTATTTATTTCTCTTTCTAGTTTTATTCACTATTACTTCCTTTGGGCAAGTTGAAGATTCATTGAAGACAACAAAGTCCTTGGTTAAAATGAATAATGGTTCTACAAGAATTGGTGTTATTCTCAATGATGACGGAAGAGAAGTCCTGATCCAGGATGAATCCATTGGTAAAATCTATATCCGAAAGGATCAAATCGCAATGATAAGAGAATTAAATGAAGAGGATTACCAAGAGTTAAAGAGTGAAAAGGAAGCATTCGAGGAAGGTGATATTTACAGTAATCCCTTTACAACGAGATATTCATTTACAACGAATGCTCTAGCACTTAGGAAAGGTGAACATTACGCTATGATTAATTTGTATGGGCCTGAAGTACATTTTAGCTTAAATGAGAAGTTGTCACTTGGCGTGATGACAACATGGATAGGAAGTCCTTTTGCTCTTGCAGCGAAGTATACGATACCCACAAGCAACGAGAATATAAACCTCGGAATCGGAACGCTTATGGGTAACGGAGGATATTTAAGTTTAAATAGTTTCGGCGGACTACATTGGGGCATGGTCACGTTTGGCGATAGAACGAAAAATGTAACGCTTAGTGGTGGAATAACATATTTTGGAGGAGATATTGGAAATTCTTATTATTTATATACCCCTGGCACTTATGTGAACTTGTCGCCTATTGGAAATTCAGTAAGCGCGAGGAATACATTTGGAGCATTTGGTGTTGCTGGAATATTTCGGATTACTGAAAAAGCTAGCATATTTTACGATGCCATGGGATTCTTTGGCGGAAAGCGCCCAACACAAACATATGATACGTATTTTGATCCCGTGACAGGAGATTACATTACTGAAATTGGACCTGTAACCTACAATGAGGGCAGGTATTTGATTTTTCTTATGCCTGGGGTTCGATTCCAAACGAAACCGGATAGGGCCTTCCAAGTATCCGTTGCTGGAGCGTTTAATGATAACGTTCAATTTGGATTCCCAATGTGCAGCTGGTTTTTTAAGTTCTAATAGAAACCAACGGAATTAATTTTCGTTTCTTTGCACCGTATTTCTGAATTATGGTGCATAAAGCAGGTTTTGTGAACATTGTAGGAAGTCCGAATGTCGGGAAGTCCACCCTTATGAATCAATTGATGGGGGAGAAACTTTCTATCGTTACGTCGAAAGCCCAAACCACGCGTCACCGAATTCTAGGAATTTACAATGATGAGAATGCACAGATCGTTTTTTCAGATACCCCTGGAGTAGTTAATGCAGCCTATAAGTTGCACGAAAATATGATGGAATCGGTTAACACTTCTCTACGTGATGCTGATGTATTGCTTTTCATAACAGATCCATTCGAGACGGAAACTAATCATAAGGAAACACTCGAGAAGATCAAAAAGCTAAAAATTCCAGTAATCTGTTTATTAAATAAAATGGATCTTTCCGACCAAGAAAAAATGAAGGAGCGTCTTGATTATTGGAAAAAAGAGCTTCCCGATGCAATTATATTCCCAATTTCTGCACTTCATGGATTCAATATTGAAGGAGTTTGGGAAGAAATACTCAAACGCATCCCTTTTAATCCCCCTTATTTTGATAAGGATCAAATTTCTGACAGACCGATGCGCTTTTTCGTCTCGGAAATCATTCGAGAGAAGATCTTCATTCATACAAAAAAAGAAATCCCTTATGCCTGTCAAGTAGAGATTGAAGAATATATAGAAGGAGATGAATTGACGAAAATTCGAGCTTTGATCATAGTAGAACGTAATTCCCAAAAAGGCATAATTATAGGAAAAGGAGGTGAAATGCTCAAGCGCATAGGAAAAGAAGCTCGCAAGGAAATTGAAAAATTTGTAGGTACAAAAGTCTTTTTAGAAACGTTTGTGAAAGTTGATAAAAATTGGCGTACTTCTGATACAAAACTGCGTAAATACGGCTACTAAACAGATAGTCTGTTTAGTAGAAATTAGCAAGAAAACGAAATGGGAAACATCATTGCAATTGTAGGTAGACCTAACGTTGGAAAGTCAACACTTTTTAACCGTCTTACCGAATCTAAGCAAGCTATTGTAAAGGAGGTAAGTGGAGTAACACGAGACCGCATTTATGGACGCGGGGAATGGTGTGGAAAGGAATTTTCTGTCATAGATACAGGAGGATATGTAAAAGGCTCTGATGATATCTTCGAAGGAGAAATAAGAAAACAAGTTGAAATCGCCATTGAAGAAGCTACCGTAATAATCTTTGTTCTGGATGTTATGACTGGTATCGTTGATTTGGATGAAATGGTTGCAAACCTTTTGAGAAAGTCAAAGAAACAAGTTTTTCTTGCTGCCAATAAAGTAGACAATACGGAGCGTGTTGGATTATCCTCAGAATTCTGGGCACTTGGACTTGGAAATGTTTACGATATATCTGCGACTAATGGCTCTGGAACAGGCGAAATTCTTGATGATATTATCAAAGAGTTTAAAGACGAAAAAACCGACGTGGATGAAACAACAAGTTTGCCTCATTTCGCGATCGTGGGGAAACCAAATGTAGGAAAGTCTTCATTGGTGAACGCATTGACTGGACAGGAGCGAAACATCGTTACCAATATTTCCGGAACTACAAGAGACTCGATCAACACACGATACACAGCTTACGGGTTTGATTTTGTTCTTGTAGATACCGCCGGAATTCGTAAAAAAGCAAAAGTCCATGAAGACATTGAGTATTACTCTGTACTTCGCTCTATTCGTTCGATTGAGAACTCTGACGTTTGTGTTTTCATGGTTGATGCAGAGGAAGGTATCCAAAAACAGGATTTGAACATCTTTTATATCATTGAAAAGAACTCAAAGGGTATAGTTGTTCTCGTTAATAAGTGGGATTTAATTGAAAAAGATCACAAGACCATGATAGCGCTCGAGGAGAAAATTCGAGAGCAACTAGCCCCGTTTCGAGATGTACCTATTCTTTTTACTTCCACTGTCACAAAGCAGCGTATACACAAAGCGCTGGAAACTGCAATGGAAGTCTATCAAAACAGAACTCAGAAGATCTCCACTTCAAAGCTCAATGAGATTATGTTGGAAATCATTCAACATACCCCACCGCCTTCTGTAAAGGGAAAATATATTAAAATCAAATACGTACAACAACTGCCCACTCACGCTCCATCATTTGCTTTTTTCTGCAATTTACCGCAATACCTTACAGAGAGCTATAAGCGTTTTCTCGAGAACAGATTGCGTGAAGAATTCAATTTCACGGGTGTTCCGATAAAGATCTTCTTCAGAAAAAAGTAATCGCTATTAAGTCAGAAGCTCCGAGGTTGGAATTAAAAAGGACATTCACATAATGTGTTATCAATAAATGTGAGAAACATCGCGAAAAGAGAACACAGTCTTAAAGATCACATTGAAGCTGAACAATAAAATTTCTTGGTGGTTGCAGATCTCCAGGACGACTGGAATATTCAGCATTTAATATATTGTTGACTATCATAGCAACACGGTACTTTTCCTTTATCTCTTTCCCGAATCGTGCATCAAACACAAGATTTCCCTGTTGATTGTTTAATCGATAGTTCTTCAATCCTGGAAGCACTTCTACTCCTTGAAAACCGTCTTCGAAAAGGGCATCTATATTTCTCATATAGCTACTGTAGCGGGAGGATACACCCAAGGACCATCCTCTAAAATCGGCAGAAATATCGCATTTTGCAAGATGATTAAATCGATATTTCAACATATTTGAGGAATCAGAAAACGTTTCTACATAGCTTTGGCTGGTATTTAGAGATACAGGATTCATGTATGTATAGCCGATTAAGCTATTTAGCTCTACTTTTCCTATATATCCGCTACTATTAAATGACATTTCAATTCCTGTAATTCTTGCTTCCTCAGCATTTTGAGCACTAAATCCTAACCAATTATTGATGTATCCAAGATCGTCTGGATTGAAGCTGAGAGGAATAGAATCGGGAATATAAAGCCCAAATGCAAATTCTATCATATTTGAATATTGATTGATAAATCCTGCTATATCGAGAATTCCCTTCCACTCTCCCATGCGCAATACCTGCTTAACCCCTAGTTCCGAAGACCAACCTTTTTCTGGTTCGAGATCAGGATTTGGAAATACAATAACGCCACCGTTGGAAGTCGCAGCGTAGCGTTCGGCAACAGACGGAAAACGTATTCCTTGACCAAAAGATGCACGAAGGTGCGTAAACTTCAATGGCGCATAGTGAACTGCTCCTCTGAGTACAGGATAAATTGGAATATATGAGTTTCCATTATTCCATTCGAATCGACTGTCTTCGATTCTGTTATCTTGTTTGAAGTATTCCAATCGTAATCCTCCGGTAATATCTAACTTATTAAGTACATGTTCGTATTGAGCATACATTGCAGAATTAATGGAACTGTGATCTCCAAAAATTCGACTTCTTACCAATGAGTTAGAATTTGTAAGGCCCATTGTTAATGTATGCTTGCTCAATATTTTCTTGGCAAATTGATAATCCGCATAACCTAAATTTGCTGTTGCGGCATCGGTTACATTACTTTCATTCCCGGAAGTCACCAGGTAATAGCGAGTTGAAATAAAATGTCTGTTGCCTTTTTTATCAAAATATTTTAGGTAGGGATCAAAGTTAATTCTGAGCGCCTTCATTCTGTTCAGTGTACCGTCTTGTGGAGTGTAAGCTAATGAGTCTGATTCCCATAAAATCCAATTGGTAACATTCTGATACTGTGCGCTATAGTTTACCCCAATTTTAAGTCTTTCATTTTTTTCAGGTCTAAAGTAAAGTGTCCCAGTTAGTCTACCCCTTTTCTCGATCTCTTCGGCACGAAAACCCTCCTGAAAAACACCATTTGCAGAAACAGTATACCCCCAATTTTTATACATCTTACCATTTCCAATATCCACAAGATGAAATGTTGGATTTCTATCCCACCATTTCAAACTTTGTCGCTTTGGATTGTCATAAATTCCGCTCTGTACCCGGATTTTATAATCTCCTTCAAGAGAAGGTTCTTTTGTACTCATAGATATTACACCGTTCAATGCTCCACTGCCATATAAAACGGAAGAAGCTCCCTTGATAACCTCGATCTGATTGATGTTTTCGAGTGGTACAGAATTCCATTTAGCGTCACCAGCATCCGGCGAAACGAGTGGAATCCCATTCATCAATACGAGCACTCTACTACCAACACCATAGGCATAACCACCACCACCACGAATACTTACTTGACCGTCCATTGCAAAGACTCCTGGAGATTGATCGACTGCCTGCTCGAGATCAGTAAATCCTTTCTGCTCAATAAGTTTCGCTGGTAATATTTCCATTGATATTGGAACTTCCTCCACCTCTTGAGCTCTTCTATTTGCCGAGACCACAACTGATTTGAGTTGCTTTACCTCAGACTTAAGTCTTACAATCAAATCATCAATAGGAGCATCGACCAGGATTGAATCTCTGTAGTATTCCATTGCAGAGAAAACAATGTATCGGGGGAAATCAGTTACATCCAAATCAAAAGCACCGTCAAAATCTGTTTTAAGTTTAACATCACCTGATTCAACCCTCACATTGTAGATAGGCTCGGAAGTAACCTCATCCAGAACTACCCCGCTTATCTGTGAGGCTGAATAGAGTGGCATTAGCAACGATAGTAGTAATAGCTTTCTCATGATGAATTAATACATCTAATATAGATATTCAGATAATATCAAATTCAACGTCATTCGATAAATTATCCACACTAAAAAAATGCTCTTACCTCCATTCCCCCTGAATGAATTGATCTATTTCCCTCTGATTTTCTACCTTGATATTGGACTGATACCTGTAAATTCTTGGCAATAATTCTTTGATAACCTAGACCCCAAGTATAATTTATTCCTGGTTTCAATGCTTCTAACATCTCAAAACCAAGGGCAGAGTTTTGCTGACCATCATAAGTAATGTTCAACAGTCGTGCGTTTACCTGTAGGATACCTTTTTCTCTTCTACTCAACTTTGCGTCTATGCCTATTTCATAAACTACAGACTCCTCTCCTCCTAATTCCAAAGCATTCACTTTATTGGAATATCTGGCCTCAATTGCTGTTCTGAAAACCGTATTCGGCTGATAAATAATAGAAGGTTCCAGAAATAAGTAGTTTAATCTATAATCTCTCCCTGATGTATAGTCCGCTTCAGCTGCCTTCTCCCCTTTTCTAGCGTTGAGCTTTAGTGTGAATTTCTTCTTGAGATTTAAACGCAAACCTAACTCATTAAATCTATTGGATCGCGAGTCAAAACCAGAGGCTAATAATGTTTTGCTCTGGACATTTTGAATGTTATATTCCATTCCGAATACACTTGAGGTTCGATTAAAAAACAAAGAGTTTCTGATATTCGAATTCGTCGAGATTAAATTAGAATCCTCCACCTCGGTCACAAATGGGTTGAAAGCCCTAACACCTGTAAAATAATTTGTTTTACGACTGATTCGGACACGAGCCTGATCTGAAAATCTTGAAATGAATTTTTTAATTCCACTCGACCTTCCCCAGACACGTTCAGGACGGAAATAAATAGACTGGTTTAATTCATTTGAATAGGTTTTTACATATTCATTACTTGGCGTAAAGACCCTTATATAACTTGCTTGATCGATAAATTGCGCTACCTCGAACTCATTTAGATCTTTTACTCCGTCATTATTATAATCAACCCATGTATAGACACCTTGACCATCATTGACTTGAATGTACAAGAACTCTCTTTTCAGCTCTAGGCCAGAACCTATCTCATAAAAATTATTCATGGAAATTGCTCCCTTCAGAATATTCATTTGATATTCTACCCTTCCCAACAATGAATTTTCTGGAGTTTCCTTTATCAAAGTTGAGTCTTGAATTCTTAACTCTCTGTAAGCGGTAATTACATTTAATTGATGATTTTGCCAATTTGTAAAACCGAATTCACTTCCTATTGAGCGCGCCTTTGCAGCGGCTTTTAAGGTCAAGCTGTCTGATCGCTGATCATACCTTTCCCGGTAAAAGATTTTATAGCTATTCTTGATCGTGTCACCATTCGATATATAAAACTGATAATCAAAGAACTGATATGAATTTTGTTCTAGAATATTTGTTCTAAATGTATTTAATTCATGATCATCCTTGTATCCAATTCTAATCCAACCTAACTGTTGTGAAATGTCTGCTCTATGTCTAATAAACTGGTTCTCTTGATCCGTTTTACTCGCGAGCAAGCTTCCATCCCAAATCGCTCGAAATCCATTTTGTAACCAATTACCATCTGTCGCCGTCCTCCATCCAGTATAGTCGTTCCCAATAAGGTATTGTTGCCCCTCAATATTTATTGATCCATTGGTCTTATTAATAAGCTTTGCGCCTAGATTTGTAGAAATCTGATTCCCCTCAAATCCTCTATTGCGTGTATTCCAATCTCTATCGAATTCTACTCTCCTGTATTGCTCGATAGGTGTATAATAGGCTTCTCGAATCTCATTTTCTAATTTTACTTCGAGTTGTATGGGGTTTTCGCCCCTTTTGAGTGGAAATATGCCGGTAAGTTTATTCCACGCGCCAACACTCGGATTATCCTTTGAATCAAACTTTGAAAATGTATTTAAATCGTTGTTTGTATAGGAGACCTCTGACTTAATTTTAAGATGATCCGTAATTTGATAACGCATACCGACATTGATCATTTGTCTTTTTTTTGGCGTTATCATTAATCTAGATGGTACGTAATCTCCTTGTGAAATACCAGCAATTGGGGCTACCCATTGATACACTTTACCCAAGGCATTGTACCCCTCTAGAATATAATCTCCATTCCCCAAACCAACGTATTCAAAGGTCGCACGGTAGAAAGCTGAATCCGGATGAACTGAATAAACAAGAACAGAGTCATAACTCAGTGAGTCAACAAGTTTGTACAAATTCTGATTTTCAAAATATCCGATTGAATCTACACTCGATGTTCTCGCTAGTTCAAGAGAATCTCCAATAGCTGCAAGTTGCTGCTTTTGGCCATTCGATAAATCTTGTTGAAGTGTTTGATTTTTAGCATCCTGCTCCGAATAAGCATTTATCCAAAAATCCATTTTATTTGAATGGTAGGTAGTGGAAGTCTGAAATAAGGATCTTGCATAATTTTGATCAGAATATTGAAATTCAATGACTATTCTAGCGTCTTTCGTAATCTGATTTCTCGATGTAAAAGTAACCTCAGCAATATTGTAATCAATGATGTAGTCAAATTCCTGACCTCGCTTTAATAACCTCCCATCAATGTACACACGTTCTGTCCCTGAAAGGATAATGATGAAAGGCTCATTTTCGGCCCCTCTTAAGCGATATGGACCTTGATTCCCCTCAATTCCCTGAATTATTTGTCGATTGAACTTACCCCTGGACAACGCACCACTAACTTGTGTATTCCATACTTTAGATGTGTCCTGATTCCATTGATAATTTATACTAAGTCCTTGTGCTCTTTTCTTGTAAGACATAAAGTAACCTTTCGGTTTGTACAACCAAAAATCACCTGCAATCATTTTTAATCTATCATTATAAACCTGAATAAAGACTTGATCAAATTCCCTCAATTTGTTGGTATTTCCATCTGGCTGTATTGGGAGATTATCATCAGAAATAGATGCAAGTAAATTCAGATTAGGCGCAATCTTTCCTGACAACTCTAAATTCAATGTTGAATTAATACCAAGATCTTGATTATTACCAAAGGTTACTCCCCTTGAAATACTTCCCGATTTCGATAAACTTGTCCCACCGAACACATCATTTACGGTATATCCTTTATTTGTAATCAAAAAGTTTTCGCGTATCCCCTTCTCCTTTGAATACAACAGTGAAGTATCTCTTAATTGATATGGTTGCGATAAATTAAATGGGTAAACACGAAATTCAGCCTTGTACTCACCTTCACAATCTTCTCGGAGATATAGTTTACTCTCCGTACAATTCAATTCATAATCCTTATGATCCAAAACTTTATCATTACATTTTAAAACAAAAGATTGGGGAATAATCATCATACTATCTAGCTGTATGGAGTCCACGAAAGAAAATACAAGAACTCGCTGGTTCGATAACTGTCCATAGCCGTTAAACCCTGCAAAAAATAGCACTAATATGATCAGAAATCTCAATTGGATCATTCTACGAAATTACAACGTTGTTTTCTTTAAAATCGTGCATTTAGAAATGTTAGTTCTTTCACAACCTGTTGCAACGTACACTTAAATAACGTTAAAAATCTGGTTTACAGAATGGAAAGTCTTAATTTTGCACCATGAAACTTCTTTTAACTGTGTTTCTATTTATTGGTTTTAGCACGTTCGGCCAGTCCATTGATTGGATGTGTAAATCAGATTCAATAATGCTTATTGCTGAATCACAGCTGGGCACCCCATACAAATACGGTAGTAAAATCCCCAACAAAAGCTTTGATTGCTCAGGGTTTGTATCATATGTATACGAAATGTGCGGTGTAGACCACGTTAGAACTAGCCGTGGCTTCCAATTCATTGGAGAGAGAATTAGAAAAAATGAAGCTCTCCCTGGTGATTGTATTCTGTTTTCTGGAACTCAATCACGTGCTGTTGGACATATTGGAATAGTAGTTGAAAATGATTCGGATGGTTTGCAGTTCATTCATTGCAGCAGTTCAAAGAAACACTTTGGGGTTGTAATATCCGATTTGGAAACTACAGGATATAAAAACAGGTTTGTCGAAATACGTAGAATGTTTTGATTAAACGGTTTCAATCTTGACTAACTTAAAGTTATAAGAAGTTCCATCATCCGTAATTTGGCGATCAAATGATCCCTCCAATTGATTAGTTAGAGACTCGACAAGGGATAAACCAAAGCTCTCAGGATGTTCATTTTCCCTCCATTTACCATTGTCAGAATATTTCAAGTCAAAAAATTCTTCTTTTTCGGCTCCACATATCTCCAATCTAATTACTTTCTCTCCATTCTCTGAAAAAGCATATTTCAATGAATTCGAAACGAGTTCTGTAATAATTAGTGCCACAGGAACTAATGTTTTTACCCCGAGTTTGCTTACATGTATGATGATCTCTGTTTTAATTTCATCTTCAAGCTGATTGGATTGAACAAGGTCATTCAATAGAGATTGAAAGTATCCTTCTAATTCTATTTCAGATAAATTTTGTCGTTCATACATCCTTTGGTGAATCAAAGACATAGTCATTATTCGCTTTATTGCACTATCAAAGCTCGCTTTGGCCTCTTCTGAGTTTATCCTTGATGCCTGTATCTTCAATAAACTCGTAATGACTTGAAGGTTATTTTTTACCCGGTGATGAATTTCTTTTAACAGTATTGTCTTTTCCTGATTTTGTGATTCAACAATACTTTTCTCCTTTTCTAACTCATCATTTGCACTTCGAAACTGACCTTCTGCGTACGCCGTTGTTGTTAAAAACTGGAAAATAATATAACCCATTATTAAAACACAAACAGTAAATTCAACACCTAACATTAGAGTTTGTGATAATCGAAAATTCCCCAATTGCATTACATTGTCATTCAGCGAGGATATAAAATAGATAACAATCGTGAGAATTGTTATTACTAAAAAGATATTTCCCCATTTTTTACCAAGAGTGAAATAGGAGTAAAAAGATATATTCAACATCCAGAATGGTTCAATGTAATGTAGAGCTCCTTGAACCATAAAAATGGACGAAATAACTAATGACATCCCAAACACTGATAAAAAAAGAGCTACTTCTCTATAGCTTTTTTTCGACTTCATTCGAATCAAACCAACTACTGAAAGTACAAATCCAAGGCCATAATGAATTACAAATCTTGGTTCGACGAAAGAAAAAATGATTGACATCACAAAAAGACCTATAACAAGACTTACATTTATCGTCCATGTTAATTTAAAACGAGCTAAATCGTAATTATCCGTATAGTCTACTTTGGGCAGAGAGAACATGTTGGCGCAAATAATCGAGGGTAAATATATATTTTCTCTAGGATTAGAACAAATAAGCAAGAATTAACAATGTTCAGCTGTTAAAAAACGTTAAGTAAAGCATACAGTAAATCGATTCATTTAAATTAGGATACTTTTCAATAAAAATGAGAAGAATACGGGTATCAGTCATATTAACTCTTTTGATCAGCTCATTACTTGCTTTACTCGTAGTACAGGGGTTTCAAACCGCACAGCTATATGATAAAAAATCCACACAATTCAAGGAGAAGTTTAACCTTACAATGGATCAAATTGCACTGAAGCATGAACGTGGTGAAGAAATGCGTCGATACATGCATACTATCGATAAAGATTTTAGTGGTAAGTACAAGGACATTCTGAAAGAAGAGTTTCAAGAGTTAATG
>JALRKF010000051.1 GCA_023254905.1 Crocinitomicaceae bacterium
TGAAGTTTTATACAATCATGGTTATGGAATTTCTGGAGTTTACTCCTATTCATTGCTGGTTGATAATCAAATTATTGATACCAAAAGAATGATCTTCGCATTCTAAAGGTTACCATTCTTGATTCTATGAATGAAATCCAATCCTGCTTGTACACCATGTCTGTAGTCTGCGGTTATCGCGCTCACGGAATTTGAATGTGTTCCTGCACGAAGTGGACTATCAGGTGCAATTTGATTGATTTTAAGGTCCTTAGGAGGATTATTGAGGAACTCAATAGAGTCATTGTACTTTTGATGGTTATGCTCGAAACAGTTCTTCAGATTTTCATTTGAACGAAAAACAAAAGTTCCAAAATAATCTGACCAGCTTTGATTTGCTTTAAGATCTACCGGACTGGTTCTAACTACCAGCATTTCTCGAGATCCATTGTTATACGCCCATTCTACTGGAAGTGGATCACTCCAACCTCCATCCATATACTCAACGCCGTGCAAAGAGTGCTTTCCTTTGGTAACGAAAGGTAGAGTGCAAGAGGCAATCACTGCATCTGTCCAGGTTTTTTTGTTGGGATGGTAGTAGTGCGGTTCACCCGTGTTCCTATTGGTCATAACAAAAGCAAGCTCTTTGCTTTTGGCATTCGCAAGGGCCTTCTCTATTTCAAAGGGGACAAGTTTTGCAGCAACTTCATGGAAATAATCGATATCCATGATAGCTTGATTCCAGATCATTCTGTTGAAGCTTAAAAAGTTAGGGTCTTCCGCAAGTAGACACATTGCATCAAAACATTTCTGGTATTGCTCACTTAGAAAGTAAGATAATGCTATGGAACCACCGGAAACTCCAACATAAAGCTCAAAGTCATTATATCCAACTGTCTGGAATGCATCCAGGACCCCCGTGCTAAATCCCGTTCGAAAACCACCCCCTTGAACAATGATTGTTTTTTTGTGCTCTTTTTTACCCACGCCACAATTATAGTAAAACGTAAAAACATCTGTGTGGATTTAGCAATCAATTAATCAAAAACTGTTCATATATGCGTCGGAATATCATTAAAGTATGTGGTTTTATATTACTTCTCTTGGAGTTTGGAACATTTAAAATATACCACTTGGTTTGCATTGAAAGCAAAATATCGTAATATTGCGATGAATGGGGATCACAAAAATAAAAACTTACCAATCAAATGAGCTAGAGCTGGCTGCATTTTCGAAAGCCTTAGGTCACCCTGCTCGGATAAAAATTCTTAACTATTTGGTGAAACAGAAAAAGTGTGTTAATTCAGATCTGATAAGTGAATTAGGTCTGGCTCAATCTACGGTGAGTCAACATTTGAAGGAGCTGAAAAATATAGGTCTCATTCAGGGCACTGTATCTGGTGTATCTATGAATTATTGTATAGATCGCAGAAAATGGACAAAAGCGAAAGCGCTCATACTAGAGCTCTTTGATAAAGAAATAGAGAGGTGGAATAATGAATGTTGTTAAAGCTTAGAAATGAAATTATCAGAATTAAAAAATCAACTGACTAGATTAGGATCACTAACTATTTTGAAGCCGGATGGGAGTTTCGTTCTTCCTCATTTTCATATAACAGAGATTGGTCTTACAACAAAAAAATACGTCGATTGTGGAGGGACCATCAGAGAGGAAATAAAGATTGGTATGCAATTATGGGAAGCCGATGATAACGAACACAGGTTATCCCCTCAAAGATTATTGAGTATCCTTGAGCTTTCTCAGTGTAATCTTGATTTACCGGATGCAGAAATTGAGGTAGAATATCAGAGTTCTACAATTGGAAAGTATAGCTTAGATTTTGACGGGCACTATTTCCATCTGCGCTCAACACTTACTGACTGTCTCGCACCAGATAAGTGCGGAGTTTCAACGGAAAAGAAAAAGGTTTCCTTAAAAGAACTTTCATCACTTTCGGATATGAATAGCTGTACGCCCGATTCAGGTTGCTGTTAATGAAAGAATCGATAAAAATATTGATTAGAGATTTGGATTTTGAGAGTATCTCTGAGGAAAGATATACCGTGTTGAATTCTTTGGTCAGTTATTTGAAAGAATCAGAGATTCAAAAAAAAGTCCCAAAATTAAATTTCATTTGTACTCATAATTCCAGAAGAAGCCAATTTTCTCAACTCTGGTGCACCGTGATGTCGCATTTTTATACTTTTCCTGTTGAGTGTTTTTCCGGAGGCACAGCAGTAACAGCATGTAATGAGCGCACCGTTGCCTCATTGAAACGTTTTGGTTTTGATATTGAGTCAACCAATAATGGAGAAAATCCAATCTATGTTGCATCTATTAGTGAGGAAATTCAATTAGAACTTTACAGCAAGTTATTTGATGCTCAGGAAAACCCTAGTGAAGACTTTGCTGCTGTAATGACCTGTTCTGATGCAGATGAAAGCTGTCCCATTATTCCCGGTTGTAACAAGCGAATTCCCTTGAGATATGAAGATCCTAAACTTTTTGACGATACAGACCTTGAGGAAACTATGTATGATAAAAGATCTTTACAGATCGCACGAGAAATGAAATATGTATTTACTAAAGTGATAAAATAATGAGTGATTCGTCTAAGATTGGTTTTTTTGAAAGGTATCTTACTGTTTGGGTCCTTTTATGTATTGGCATTGGCATTGGGTTAGGCTCAATTTTCGGTAATGATATAAAAGTCTTAAGTAATTGGAATATTGCATCTGTAAATATCCCTGTTTCCATTCTAATTTGGTTAATGATCTACCCCATGATGGTACAGATAGACTTTTCGTCCTTAAAAAATGTAAAGGACCACTGGAAAGGGCTTGGATTAACTGTCACGGTTAATTGGCTAATTAAACCATTCTCGATGGCCTTATTCGCCTATATATTTTTCCAACATCTTTACTCTGCTTGGATAACCCCAGACCAGGCGGATCAATACCTGGCAGGAGCCATTCTTTTGGGTGCAGCACCTTGTACAGCTATGGTGTTTGTTTGGTCCTATTTAACGAAAGGGGACCCGAATTATACTCTAGTTCAAGTCTCTTTGAATGATCTTATCTTACTAGTATTATTTATTCCAATTGTAGGTCTGCTTTTTTCATTGTTCGGTATTCAGATCACTGACATGAACGGTGAATTGGGCATACCATATCAGACATTGATAACTTCTGTTGTTGTATTTGTTTTGATTCCGTTACTCGCAGGATATTTTTCGAACAGAGCTCTCATCAAGGCGAAGAGTGAGGATTGGTTTAAAACTATATTCTTAGCAAGATTAAAACCGATTTCTATTGTTGCTTTACTCTCCACGTTGATTTTGATTTTTGCTTTTCAGGGAAAGAAAATTTTAGATGAGCCTATTAATATTTTGCTGATTGCAATACCCTTAACACTTCAAACATATCTTATTTTCTTCATTAGTTGGTTTGGTGGGAGGTTTTTAGGTCTTCAACACAGAATTTGCGCACCTTCTTCAATGATAGGCGCCAGTAATTTCTTTGAATTAGCAGTTGCGGTAGCGATTGCATTATTTGGACTTGATTCAGGCGCATCGCTCACAACTGTGGTGGGGGTACTTATTGAGGTACCGGTGATGCTGTCATTAGTTACGCTTGCCAATAAATGGAAGTACTAAGCATTTTAATTGGAGCAAGCCAGAACACTATTTAAACAGCTTTCTGTAAGTTGACACCGTGTCGAAGAAGTAAACGACTTTTAGTGTTATCGTGTTACGCTGGTTTTCATCGAATACCGATCCGAGGTTTCTGAAGTACGATGTGACTATATTTTGTTCGTCTCTTTGTAATGCATTTTTATAAACGACATTCAAAAAACTACCTGGAGCAAATTGCCATCCGAAGATCAGGTCTGTATTGAATGCATTGAAGTTAAAATCCGCATTTCCCGTGAAGTTATCATCACGGATGATATAACCCTCTTCATCAAGATCGCCATAATAATCATAGAGGCCGTAAGACCAGTAGTGCCTTATGCGCAAAGTGAGAGAAAGGTTATTTTTGAAAAGGTATTTCCCTTGAATGATATTCGTTAGAGTTCGGACATCTCTGACTCCATATTTCGGAGCTCCATCGAAGTAGCCTGCAAATCCTGCTCCATTCAAGAAAATAGAGTAATTCGTTGAAGGGCGCAAAGTAAGTTTATCACTCAGGCGTATGATGGGTTCGAAGTTAACTTCAAAATAACTGTTCTTCACGTAGTTCGTGAAGTACCCGCGACCATACCCAATATCTCCGTCGATTGCCAACTTTTTTCTATAGTCAGTAGAAATTCCAATGCCGTTATAGTAGAATTCAGGTACGATGAAATTTTGTCCTGGAACTCTCGATTCAAATAGATCAATACCGTCACCTACCTGTGAACTCATATTCACGAATAAGGCGATAAAATCAGGAGTAATAAAAAAGTAGCGACCGCTGTATTTTTTCTTCAGTAATTGACCAGTAGTGTAGTCCTGCTCAATATCAAACGTGAATGAATTATAACTACTGTTTAGTATCCAGAAAGGGTTGTATTTATTGTACTGAAGATTGATGGAGTGCGTGCGAATATTTGTTTGAAAATTTACACCAAGATCATTCGGGTTAAATTGTGGGGATTTATTTTCACTCGAGAGTGCATATTTGAAATTCCCCTTGATCTTTGAAAAGCTGATTGTGTAGCTGAGCCCGTCATTATCATTAACTTTTAGGATATTATCAAACAGACTTGTATCCCGTTGAGAGAGTTTAATATCTCCTGAAATAGCATACGATGAATTTTTGGAGACAATATTGGTCCCTATGGCAGTCACATTGGCATCATTAAAATTACCAACACGCATTGTGTTGAGATTAATTAGATAGACAGAGCTATTGTTTGGGAGGTTTTGGTCAAAGGAAATAATATTATAATTAACCAAAGGATTCGTTTCAAAAAACCTTCGCTCTCCTGTGATTGTATTCTCAATAGTTGCCTCAGCACTCGCTGTGATGGCGTTCATAACACCGATCCCTAATCCTTTTTTATTCCGGCCTGATATTTTAGCGACATTTACCAACCTCGAGGTTATTGGATTCTCGATAATTGTTTCGGTAGAGTCCAATTGAGAAAACACCTCTCCGTACTTTTCAGGTACTCCTCCTATGCGACGAGAATAGAATAGATCTCCTAAATTGAATAATTCTACACCCTCCTGAAAGAAAGGTCGTTGTTCCTCAAACACAACTTCGAAGGCCCCAAGATTCTTCACAATATTATCCGAACGCACTTGTGAGAAGTCGGGGAGCAGCGTCATATCAAGGGTAAAACTCTCGTTTAATCCAAGTTTAAGGTCCGCACCAGCACCGTAGCCTACAGTGCTCTGTCCATCAAAGGACTCTGAAAAAGCAGACACATATGGAGACAGCGATAGTCTTAAGGGATCTTCAATTTCGTTCAGACCTTCAAGGGTTCCCCAGAAATTAATTTCGGTCTCTACATTTTTTGGAACAAAGCTCCATTGCACTTCTTGCCTGGTTCGCCTTATTTCACGCTCAAACTGAATACGCCAAATTTGTTTATCTCCTTTCGGAAACCGGATCGCATAATATGGAATTCTCATCTCTGCAATCCAGCCATCATCTCCTATATTTGTTGCACTGTCCCATACCGCGTTAAATGAAGGGTCAGAAATTCTGGAGTCTCCCTGAATCCCCGAAGCTGATATTGCAAAAGTAAATGCATCAAGCATGTTACCGTATGTGTCAAATGACACTTTAAAGACATCTGTATTGAGAGAATTACGACGCCCCCCAATATCATCTCTTTCCCCGAGTTGAGTTAAAATGCTATCGGGACTTTTATCATAACAGCGCGCAAGTACATATATGGCATTATCGTCGTAAAGGATTTGTACTTCCGTTTTTTGCTGAGGAGGATTTCCCTCAGTTGGATTACGTTCGATGAATCCCGTCGCAATTTCTGCAGAATTCCACGATTTTTCCTCTGCAAAACCATCAATATTAATCTTCTCCTCTATTCTTAACGCAACGAGAGATTTTGACTGACCAATTGAAATGCTTGGAATCAGAACGATCAACAATATGATATAGCGCAAGATCAATGTTTGCTTAAAGAGATTGGTGCAAATATACCGCTTTGGTCGCAATCACTAATTAAAACAGAATTAACATTCTAACAATCAAATTATCAGTTCATTGAACATAACTTTCTTTGTTATGCTTCGCAGAATTAAACAAATCTCCCAAAGAAAATTACGTATTCAAATACGATTGAAGCCAACATATTAATTACAAGGAAAACAATCCTTTCTGAAAGAGTTTAGAAAATAAATTTTTTGGACGCTCGAAAGCAATAATCTACTTTACTTTTAAATTAGAAAGGCTAACTTAATCTGCCAACGAACAATATTCTGTTTTGTTTAATCGTTCAGTAAAAAAACAATCACATATGAAATTAATATCAATTTTATTCACTCTGTTTAGTTTATCGATTATGAGTTATGCGCAGAGCGATATTCCCGCAAACATGCCTCCAATGAAAATGTTACCAAAGGTAGGCGATGCTCCGAAGAAAATATATGAGTTACCATCCAAGCTAACATATTCTTTGTTTGATGTTAATGGGAAACTTGTTTTGGAGGCAACAGGGCAATTTATAGATTGCTCCGAGTTAGATAAGGGTGTCTATTTCATCCGTTACGACGATGAAGTTGCCCAAATAGAAGTGGAATAAGAATAAAAAAGCCCTGCAGTATTGAACTACAGGGCTTTTTTGTACTCGAGGCGGGACTTGAACCCGCACGCCCAAAAAGAGCACAGGATTTTAAGTCCGGCGTGTCTACCAATTCCACCACTCGAGCAATCCTGAGCGAGAAACGGGATTCGAACCCGCGACCCCGACCTTGGCAAGGTCGTGCTCTACCAACTGAGCTATTCTCGCTTAAAACTCCCATTAACGCT
>JALRKF010000078.1 GCA_023254905.1 Crocinitomicaceae bacterium
TGTAATAGTAGTTATTGTTTTGCAGTTGGATCAAATGGAACAGTATATAGAAAAGGAAATTTGGTTAATATCAACTTGGATAAAATTGAAAAAGCAGAGCTCTCCATTTATCCAAATCCGGCAAAACACATTCTCAGCGTCACCCATCCAAAAGAAATTGATAAAGTGAGAATGTATGATGCAGTAGGTCAACTGCAACATAATATTTTGAATGACCATGAATCCATAAGTATCTCACATTTGAAATCAGGATTATATTTCATCGAGATTCATTGCTCAGATGGAGGAATTGTTACTTCTAATTTTATGAAAGAATGAACTAAGTTCTGTGTAGCCTACTCTCCCAAATAAATAAACACATTGGTGCTCAAGTAAGCTGGAGTATTGTCTAGTGGCGTATCAGAGCCTCCTGTACTTACAGTAACACTGTGCGTATGATTTCCTCCGCCATTGGTGTTGTGAGACGGCACAGTTACAATGTGCGTGTGTGCCCCACCATCCTGGATGGTGCCATTGTCTTCCGTTCGCTGTCTCCTGTCGGTTGTTCTGAACGCATCATGATTATCCAGCGCAGGATAACCCTGAGAAGCTTCATAATTCAAGTCATTATCTGCTGTATGAAATGGATGATTATGTGTGCCCCCCGAGTCTGTATTAGCGATAATCGGAGACACAGAGTGGGCATGCGATCCTGCTGAATTAGCCGTTCCCATCATTGTTATATTTGGTAGGTTTGCCTGTGTGATTGCAACAGCATTGGATCCACCCGTTGCTCCCAGGGCTCCCATATTGGCCAAAACCCTGTTTGTTGCATCGGGAATATTACCGACGAAACCTAAATCCGAGGCGTTTGCTTGGGCATTGGTAGGTAGCGTATTAATTGCTCTCCCATCCAATAGGTACCAACCGTTATGATCAGTGGGCTGGAATCCTTGTTTTATATCACCATATAGCACGGCAGAGTAACCATATTCAGCAATTCCCGCTGAATCGATTTGTACCTGCTTCATATCTATAGTGCTACCTGAAGAAATTGAAAGGTTTGTTCCAACTAACGTAATATCCTGAATTTCATTTGTCGGGTCGGGATCGGCATCATCCACCTCATCATTTATCGATGAATCGGATCTCTTCGCGTGCAGAGCATAAGGAACGCTCATCAATTGCTGCGTTCCGAGTAAGACGTAACTCGCACCACCTGTTTCATCCGCAGACAATTCAAGAAAATAGGGCCCTGATGACCAATCAATCGCTGTAAAATCCCCCGAAATCACCATTCCTGAACCAATCACAAGATTGACGAGTCCGAAATCACTGGTTGTAGGAGTAAACGATTCTTCGTAGACTGCTAATCCAGTTGCACTTCCCTGCAGTATGCCGATTTTTATACCAACAGATGTGTTGGGTAATACCATCCCAGAGTTGTCTCGAATTACGGACTGATAATTTATCCCTTCTGGGGATTGAGCAAATATTCCAAAGGAAAGTATTAGTGTGATAATTAGTATTATTTTTTTCATATCATTGAATTGTTATAAAACCAAGGGTAGAGCGATCTCCTCTCTCATTAAACATATGGAACAGATATTTTCCACCTGGTAAATCGCCTATGTATAGCGTAAATCCTGAGTAAACACTGTCTCCACTTGAAATAACCCTTCCAACAGGGTCTTGAATTTCGTATTTAAAAGATTTATTTGAATCTGTTTGAATGGTTATCTCATTGCTAGCTGGATTGGGAAAAAGCTGGAATTGACTTTCATGAAGCTGACTCACGGTCGTAAACCATCGGTCGGATTGCTGAAATCCCTGTGTATGTATTCCATCATTCTGCAAGGATAGTGTAAACGACTCCCCAACAGTAAAACTCATTTGTAACGTCGTGTTGGAAAATTCATTCCCTGAAGATCCAAAAACATCTCTTGAAGCTTCTATTTGAGCTTGAAGATTGATGCCAAGAAGAGAGAAAAAAAGCGTTATTAAATAGTGTTTCATAGATTTCAGCCGGTCATTGAGAATGGTTAAATTAGGAAAAACAAATGTATTGAAAGAATTTCGGGAATTCTTCCTCTCGGGATTAAAACGGTAAGCCATGAGATTTCACCAAGTTGTTTGTGTAACGATTCTAATTAGTTTGTTCAGTTGTACAAAAGATAAGCCCCCAAGTGGAATAGATGCTGCAATGTATCAAGAGGCCATTGAGAATGATGGATTTACATGGTACAAACTAACTGATGTTTTACTAGATAAAAGTGCAGGAAGTGGGCATCCACAACCATACCTTCGCACACGATTTAACGGAATTGCTGCGAGTCAGCTGGACGGAAATGGTAAAGTTCTGGACAATGTATCCTTCCCCGAAGGCTCACTTATTGTCAAAGAATTGTATGATAATCCGCAGGCTCTTTTTCGATATGCTATGCTGCTAAAAGCAAGTAACAATGAGTTCGCCGATAACAACGGTTGGGTGTGGGGATATATCAATGAAGACGGGGGTGTAGCTATTCCAGCAGAAGAAAAGGGTGCGCAATGTATTAATTGCCATTCACAACAAGGTAACATTGATGGAACACTAATGAATAAATTTTTTCCATAATACACTAGCGGTTCGAATCGTCTTCCAAGGATCTGATAAAACTGATCAATTCTTGAATTTCGCCATCTGTAAGGCCTAATGAATCCTTTGGTAGCGTCTGATTTGGATTATTCGCTCCTTGACCTGCTCCTCCTCCATTATTATAAAACTCAATTACCGTTCGGATATTTGGGAAAGATCCATTGTGCATCATAGGCGCACTCATGTTTGAATTGCGCACAGATGGTGTCTTAAAAAATGACTTATGAATTTCGAGTTTTGAAAACTCGTATTTGCCGAGATCGTTATCTAGTTGATTTGGAACATCAAAAGAAGTAGGCGTTCCTATATTCTCCGATTCAGTCTCAGAGAAGTGAGGTGGAACAAGTCCATTGAACATGGGTGCAAAATGGCAGGTAGCACATTTTGCCTTACCCATGAATAGGTTAAATCCATTCTTTTCCTCTTGGCTGTAGGAATTTGTTTCCTTCCGAATATACATGTCAAATCGCGAATCATTGCTTGTTAGCGTCGCTACATAAGACGCAATCGCATGTCCGATATCCTTCGGATTTGGATTACGCTTGTATATCCTATTAAATTCTTCATTATACTCTGAATCTTCTTTCAACTTTACAGCGGCCTCATTCAGGTTTCCTGCCATCTCCTGTTCATTGTGTATCACAACAAAAGCCTGGTCTTCAAGATTATGTACCCTTGAGTCGTAAAATTGTCTTGTCTGCCAGATAGCGTTATACAACGTTGGTGTGTTTCTCTTGAGTAATTGAGTGCTATCGAGATTCAAATTCCTATCAACACGGTCGGAAAAAAACATATTTGGATCATGACAAGTAGCACAACTTCTTGTATTTCCTTTGGAAAGGATTGGATCAAAAAAAAGCTTTTTGCCGAGTAATGCCTTCTCATCAGAATAACCACGAAGGAAATAATCTACATTGAAGAATTGCTCTGCAAAGATATGATCAGCTTCTTGTTTAAACGGGCGAACTCCTAAGTCAAGCTGAAAATCGAGTTTTCGAGTCATCAGATTCAGCCAGGAACCAAGCTCATGTAAATGATTTCTACAGAAACTCATCCTATCAAAAGTGTCGAATTCAATTTCTTTAGTACAAAATGAAATTGCTCTTTTTAATAATTTCTTTCCTTTTTTAAAAAGATTTTCGACACCCCTTTCTTTGGAGAGGCCCTCATAGTTGCTAATGACTTGAAGCATACTTTCCAACACCGAAATTGTTTCTGGTATGGCGTTCAATGACGCGGGCACATCAAACCCAGTAATTCCCAAACTTTCAACGCGATAAATTTCCATTCTTAAGGCATCCCAAATAACTGCATTCATTGAATTTGCGTGTCCATTTTGGATTTTAATTTTCGATGCTAGCATTTGTTCAACCAATCTTCTGATCGTTGCAACCTCATGCAATATTAAAGATTGATTGATTGGGTCCGTCCCGAAGATCATTTCCTCCATGACCTGTAAACCGTGAGGCTCATAATATACAGGTCCAGTTGATGCTGTTCCCTCTGCTCTTCTTATGGTAGGCCCATTAATCTGCTTTGTAAAATTGTTGTCGATATAGCTCAATAAATACTCGCACCTCTTGAATTGTTCTCGAGCATTGAGTAACCTTCTTCGAAGTGTTTGATTATTCTGTTCAGAAACAACGGCTTCCTTGAGCAAGTCTAACTGGTTCACAAATTTCTCTAGGTCCTTGTAATATTGATTTTTTACTTCCTCTGCAGCATTAAATTCAGTTGTTGTACTTTCAATTAGTTGTGTGGGAGCCTTATTGAGGCTGGTAAATCCAATTGCGGTAACAGCCAGCGTTGCAAGCAAAAATGAGTTGATTCTGTATGTTAATGACTGTTGCCTTGGCATTCTATCGGTTCATCCGGTTATATTACAAATATATCGGGGTTTGGACAATTCTTCACGTATTCTTGCAAATCTTGTTTGCTGCAAACTCCGGGGAAATCCCCCAAATAGTCTCCTAAATCAATAACTAATTGAAAATGCAAATGAGGTGCATAGTCTCCGTTAACTTCAGTGGTCCCCAACTCAGCAATTTTTTGACCTTTTTCAAACAACTGATTAATCTCGAGATTCTCTATCGAAGCTTTGCTGAGGTGTCCATATAAAGTGAAAAACCGAATCTCTTCAATCGAATGCTCAAGGATTATTGTTGGTCCATAATTCCCTAAGCCTAGATTATCGGCATAACTGTGTAGCTTTCCATTCAAAGGTATATGAACTGATGTTCCTGCATCACACCAAAAGTCAATTCCCAAATGTATGTTTCGCTCCTGTTTTGGATCGGTTGAAGGTGTGAATTGTTGACTTCTTCGATAGATCGCTCTTTCCTCTAGATACCCTCCAAAACCGATGGCTTTTTTCTTTTGGTCTCTCTTCAATTCTATATATCTCTGTATGGAGGATGCCGAGCTAATGTCAACATTTTGCAAATCTGGATTATGAATAGAGAGGTCTAATGAGAAATATTTATCCTTTGTTTTGTCGGGCATCAATAATGGATGAAGCCTTTCCGACTGAACTAATTCAATTAATTTTAAACGTGATTCTGAAGAAGAGATCATGATTGGAAATTACAAAATTAGTCGATTATTTGACCTTCTCTCTTCTCATGGTTGCCTCAAACAACTATGTTTCTTTTAATACTGTGATATCTCTTTGAATACAATTGGGTTTTCATTGTTGAGAACCCAAAAAATTAGACCTTCACTACTTTTGGGGATCCGTAAATTACTGGCTATTATTCCCTCATAAACAACCTTCCCACCAAAGTCTAACACTTTAAGTGGTTGACCTAAGAGTTGAGGTGAAAATAGTATGTAATCACCAATTCGCTGAAAACCAATAGAGGAATAAATCTCACCCAATTCTGTTGATGATTGTGATACGATGAAATGATACTGAATCGTAACAAATTGATCAGGTGTCTCCGGGTTATAAATATCGAAGTAATACGTTCCTATTCCAGGTGTTCCATTTAATGTTACTCCAATAATAAGTTTTTGTGGGAAGGATAATCCACTGTACAGTATAAAGTCCGCGCTGTCGCCGCTCAAAACCGTTGGATAAAACATATTTTGATCGTCAAAATTTGCATTCCATTGAGCCGGCACATTCGAATAGTGGCATTTCCATCTCAAAGTCGTATCAATACCGATATCATTAAATATTTCCAAGTACCAGTGAGCAGGTGACTGGCTAACATCTTTTATTAATACTGTAGAATCCTCGTCAAAATGAAAAATTTGTCCAAATGAAAAATGGATGTGACAAAGAGTTAGGATTAAACACCATATATATTTTTTCATGTCCCAAAGATAATTCATCCACACATATCTCAGTATTTAACCAAGAAAAGGGAATTGTTTTTATTTAGAATCATTATAAATACCACTTTTTTGGTATTGCGATAAGAGTTATCTCTCTGTTACTTTGCGGTATCAAATTAAGAAAAATGAAAGGACCTTTACTTCTATTTAGTTTTTTCGTTGCAATGGCTGCATCTGGACAGACTTATTTAGATAGTACTGTAAATAGCGCGATGAAACGTGTTCTATTCGCTAATCCGAATGAATTCTCCATAGGTAGCTATGGCGAGGCTCACTATAATCAAACAATTACCGAAAATAGTTTTTCCAATGGAAAGGTGGACTTGCACCGAGTTATCATGTATATGGGGTATAAGTTTAATGATAGACTGCAATTCTTTTCCGAAACAGAATTCGAGCATGTTAAAGAGGTATATGTGGAACAAGCTTTTATGAATTACAGTTACAATAGCCTATTCAATATCAAAGCAGGAATAATTCTTATTCCAATGGGATTCGTGAATGAATTTCACGAGCCAACGCTCTTTAATGGTGTTGAACGTCCAAACGTTGATAAGTATATAATCCCCAGCACTTGGAGTGAAATGGGGCTTGGGCTGCATGGTTTAATCAAACGAGCAAATGTTAAATACCAGATCTATGCCGTTAATGGATTCAAAGGTTATGATGGTTCCGCGAAAATCACAGGTGCTGGTTTGCGGTCAGCCCGACAGAAAGGAGCAGAAGCATTAATAAGAACTCCTTCTTTGACGGGTAAACTAACCTTTTTTGGACTGAACGGGCTTCGGTTAGGCCTTTCTGGATATTACGGTTCGTCCGAGTCAAGTATGTACAATGGTCTTGAGAGAGAGGACGAGAGCGCTGTTGACAAAGCTGACAGTACTCGTGTAGGTATTGCTATGACCGCCTTAAACCTTCAGTATACCATTGGCAAATTCCAATTCACTGCCGTTGGGAACTACACGAAACTCTCAAATACACAGTCTTACAATGAGTTTACTGGATCAAATGCTGCCAATACGATATTTGGTTATTACGGAGAGCTCTCTTTTCGCCAGTCAATAAGGAAAAATAATACGTATCCCCAAGTAATTCCATTCTTGCGATACGAAAACTACGACACACATTATAAAGTTGATGCGAACATCATAAAAAACGAGGCGTATCACCGGGAGGAACTCACCCTTGGACTTGGATACCAAATGACCCCGGGTACAATAGTAAAGGCCGATTATCAGTGGGTGAAAAATGGTGCCAATGCAAGGCCTTTTAATGTATTGAATGTTGGATTCGGATTTTGGTTCTAATTATGTTTAAAAAACTATTGTACACATTTACCTTACTTTCAATTTATTTGATTGTAATCTCTTTTGTCAACCCGGAGAAAAAAGTCAATAAAATTGTTTCAAAAGTCTGGAAAGGAAGTGAGTATTCCCTCTCACAAATTGATGTGCCTGATTCTCTGCAGGCAGAAATAGGTCAGCTTCATGAAGTAATCATTGATAACAAAACAGCTGGTTATGTTTGTTACACAACTGCTTTTGGATGTAAGGTTGGTGGATGCGCGGCTCCATCCAACCCGAATGTGGAGTCCTACGAAACATTTGACTACATTGTTATATACGATAATTCCCTTTCCATCATAAAAGTAGATATCGCAGAATATGGCGGGCAATATGGATACGAAATCTGCAGGGCAAAATGGCTGCAACAGTTTGTAGGTAGTACTTCCGGATTTGAATTAGGAGGGAATATTGATGGTATCACTGGTGCCACGGTATCTGCCAAATATCTCATTGATGATCTAAATGATACCGGAGAGAAGATCAAGCATCTCCTGAATTAATTTTCGAAACACCCACTCAACATTTCTTTTTGGGAATATTCCCTTTTTGGGAATTTAGCTCCCTTTTTGGGATTAAGTCGCTATTTGAGATTTATGTAAATAACTGATTTACTGTGCCTTATCTTTTTCGCACTAAAGTTGTTCATGGAGAGGTGCGCGTCCTGCGCACTTACTTGTTGATTAAATTAATGCTAAAAAGAACTAAAATGAAATTTCTAATTTCTACACTCTTATGTTGTGTGGTATTTACCTCACACGCCCAATCCGAAACATTATTGTACTATGACCATGGCGAAAATCATTCGTGGCCCAATTCCGGGTGGTGGTGGAACACCGGATATAGTAATTACTACACTAACACGAGCGTTTCGGCTCCGGCCAGCGCAGTATTGTTTGGATATGGTGGTAGCAACTACGAATACAACTACTATGACCTCCCTGCTGTTAACGTTGATCCGTCCAGAGATCATGTTTTCAGAATGCGTCTAGCCGCTCAACGATTCACATCAACATCCAGCACACGTGGGCTAGATGTTGGAGACTATATTACCGTACGCCTAAGCCAAGATGGCAATAGCTATTCTTCTGAATTGCGAGTTAAAGGAAGAAACAATGCTTATTGGGACTATAGTTCAACAGCTGTTGCCTCTAAAGTTGCAGATGGTTCATTAACTGAATTCCAACCTTCAGGTGGCGGAAATCGAACCAATACGGGTGACGGGTATTCATATATTGAATTAGTTATACCCGCTGGTGCTGGTTCTATCGCAATAGATATATTTGTTAGGGCAAATAGAGCTGGCGAAGAATGGTGGATGGATAATTTTGAACTTTATGAGTTGTCTCCTGTGGAATTGCCTGTGGAGCTACTTTCCTTTGAGGCGGAATGTGCAGAAAATGAAGCCATCGATTTGAGCTGGGCTACAGCAAGCGAATATAATTCATCACATTTTACACTCGAATCTTCGAGAGATGGAGAGAATTGGGTACATATCAAAAATGTTGCGGCTGCGGGAAATACAAGTCAAAAGACCGATTACTTAGAGACAATAGAAAATGGAGGGGCTAACTATTATCGTCTAAGTCAGTACGATAAAAATGGTGCATTGGAAATTTTTCCTGAAATATATACGAACTGTGAAGAGACCAAAACAACTTTCGAATTGTATCCCAACCCAAACAATGGAAAATTCACTTTAAATTTTAACGAAAGTGTAGAGAACACCGTTTTGGTAATTCGAAACTCACTGGGTAAAACAGTATTGAATCAGGAAATAAACGACACCAAGACTCACAATGTGAGTATCGATCTGCCTACAGGAGTATATTTTGTTATGACAACAAATAATAATTCTTTGGAGACGCACATGAAGAGAATGATTATCCGTTAAAAGTGCAGATAAGATTTGGTTTCATTTGGAATCTAATCTCTTGACCCCACTTTAATTGCATTAATCAGAAATATCTTCTTGTTAAGAATGCTTACTTGCGCATCATGAAAGGCCTGGAACTCACCGTCCAACTGACCTGCTAGTTCTTCATCAGATCGAATTGTGACTTTATTGCCGCTGTAATAAAAGACTTCGGGGTGATCGATCTTAAGCCCCTTTTTTATTCTGCCCAAGTATTTGATGTAGTGCCAAATAGTCAAGTTGCCAAATACGCAAACTTCCATTTTGTTATCATTGAGCTTTGAATCTGGAGATATGATCAGGCCATTTCCATATGTGTTACCGTTGCAAAATGCAACGAGTAAAGTTTTTCCCTGGTACTCAAAATCCTCTGATATCAGACCAACGGTTGGTTTCCTGAAAGAGAAAAAACCTCTTATTATGGCAGAGGAATAAGACATACCGCCTCCAAAGCCATTTTCTCTTTGTCGGGTCATAATTTCCACAACCTTACCATCCAATCCAAACCCAGCTATGTTAAGGAAATACCTGCTCGTACCATGTTTACTTGAGACCTTTCCAATATCTATCAATTCTCCATGGCCCTTCAAAATTCGATCTATAATTTCATCGGATATCGGCATCGTATTTCGTACAAAATCATTTCCCGTCCCATCAGGAAGAATTGCCAATCGAACATTCTGCTTTTTACTTAAAATAAGACCGTTAATTACTTCGTTACAGGTACCGTCGCCCCCAACACAGACAATAGTATCATCATCCTTTAAGTTTTCTTGAATATAATTGGTCGCATCAAATGGTGCTCTTGTGCGGTGAGTTGTGATCAATACGTCAACTGAAGACTCTAATAAATGAAGAATCCGCTTATTCAGTGTTGAAAGCTTCTTCTTGCCATTAATGATTACGATAACATGCAAAATCTCGGGATTACTTCAGTTCTCTAAAATATGATTTTTTTAATTCCTTGCACATAAGTTATCTTTAACCTTTAAAATAGGTGTAATGAAATTTTTACTTTCAATTTTACTCTTGAGTAGCATGATTACTTTCGCTCAAGAAACTTCATACAAGGCGAATGAGGGAGATCCAGATTGGGTTCATTATCAATACTCAAACAACGTAAACCTCATCAAGCTAAGAGATATGTATGATACATACTATGAATCCAATGAGTTTAAAAAGAATCGACATACACAGTACTTTAAACGCCTTTTGAAAGATAACTGGATCCACATAAACGATGAAGGCTTCATTCAAAAACCTAAAAAACAAAGTCCAGTAGTTGCTGCTAAAGGCCCAACATCTCCGTGGAGTGAATTAGGCCCCTGGGATTACGATCATGAACAAGCGATGATCTTTGAAGTCCAAAGCCCAGGTGCAGCGCATGTATATACGGTTGAACAATCTCCCCTGAACGCGGACCTTGTATACGCGGGAACTGCGACTGCTGGACTATGGAAATCGATTGATAAAGGGATGAACTGGGAGCTCGTTACAAAAGATCTTGACGTTAATGGAGTGTATTCAATTGCTCTCGATATTATTGATCAAAATATTGTTTTTTTCGGCGAGCGTAATGGCAAGATATGGAAGTCTGTGGATGGGGGTTCCTCTTGGAATTTAACGGGTGATGCCAGTTTTCAAGGAAATGACTATTTCGTGCGAGATTTGAAATTTATTGGAAATAACACACTGCTTGCTGCAACTAGTGGGGGATTATTTAAATCCATTGATAGTGGTTTAAGCTGGATCAGCGTGAACGGTGGTGAGCATATGGAAATTGAAGTTAATCCGTCTAATCCTAATATTCTTTATTCCGTAAAACTCGACAACAATAGCACTTTGTTTTATAAATCACTTGATAATGGAAACACATGGGTGCCTAAGCTGAATGGTTGGCCAGCACCAATTTCTCCTGATGAACAAAAACGATGTGAAATAGCTGTTTCTCCCGCGGATCCTAACTTGGTTTATGTACTTGCTTCAGGAAATGTTAACGGTGACGGGGGTCTATATGGAATTTATAAGAGTATGGATGCGGGAGAATCGTTCACTTTTGAATGTTGCGGAACGGGGCCTGTTGGCGCTGCATCGACCTCTAACCCAAATATTTTATGTTGGGCAGAAGACGGTGCACAGGAAGGCGGTCAATTTTATTATGACCTCGCGTTAGGTATTTCGCCAACTGATGAGAACAGATTATTTGCAGCAGGTATTAATGTTTGGCGATCCATAGACGGGGGAAGCAATTGGTCAATTAATGGTCACTGGGTATCATGGGTTGGCGGAATAAAACACCGGTACACACATGCGGATGTGCATGACGTAAAATTCTTTGAGAACGGCACTGATATTGACATGTGGGTGGCTTCTGATGGTGGTTTATATTATTCCTCCACTCAAGGAGACACTTTAGAACCGAGAATGCATGGTATTCATGGAACAGACTTTTGGGGGTTTGGTGCAGGATTTAAAAATGGTGATGTAATGCTCGGGGGGACCTATCATAACGGTACACTTATAAAGTACAACGAAATTTACAAAGGTGGCCTTTTAGATCCCAATTCAGATGGTTGGCTGGCAGAGCTTGGTGGCGATAATTACCGCGGGTTCGTAAATTACGGTGATTCACTTACAGGATATCATGATAGTGGAGCGTTCGAGTTCTCAAGAGTGCGTAGTGAACGGATTTCCGGTAAGAGCTTTCAAAGTGATAAAAAATGTAACACATCCTATGTGATTGGAGAGTATGGGACTTATGGATTTCATCCGCAATGTTACAATGAGTTTTATTCACCCGTAGGAACCACTCTTTTCAAAACTATAAATGGAGGGGCTTCTTTTGAACAAATACATGATTTCACTGGAAGTAAGATACTTCAAATAAAAGTAGCATGGGGAGACCCAAATACGATCTATTTAACGCATAAAGTAAACAACTCCACTTTCAAAATACAGAGAAGTGGAGATGGGGGAAATTCCTGGACAGATATAACTGTTCCGTCCATTGTGAGTGGAAACAATGGAAACAAACCAAAATACATTGAGGTCGATGATAAAGATCCAAACAAGTTATGGTGTATTTTAATCGGCGGCCATGTTGGCAACAAAGTCTTTGAATCTACTAATGGTGGACAATCCTGGGCAAATATTACTTCCACCAGTATCGATAATGAAAATGTGATCTCAATAGTGCATCAATACGGCACAGAGGATGGGTTATATATAGGGACGACAAATGGTGTGTTTTATAAAAATGCATCGATGAGCGAATGGCAACCGTTCAGTATAAATTTACCCGTTAGTACTTCAGCAGTATTCCTTGAGCCTTATTATGGAGAAGAAAAGATTCGACTGGCATCACAGCGCGGTGTGTATGAATGTGATTTTTACGAATCAGTAACTCCCGTTGCAATGTTCTCGTCAGATGTTAGAAATCTAAATCTTCTTACAAATTGTGTGGCAGATACCGTTTTTTACATTGACCACAGTACTACGCTGAAAACAGGAGCAACATATAGTTGGTATTTTGAGGGGGGTAACCCTACAACATCAAATGAGATGAATCCAAAAGTTGTGTATACAACACCAGGGACCTACGACGTGAAACTAGTAGTAAGTGACAATCGTGGAATTGACTCGTTGGAGATCTCCGATTTTATGACTGTAACAAACTCTTTCGGTACCTCACCCCAGGTGTTTGAAGACTTCAACAGCGTTGATTTTCCACCGCAGGGTTGGAGGTTGATTGACTCAGAGGGTAGCTCTTGGGAACATGACTGGCCCGAGGGGGATGACAGCGATAAGGTTGCAGGTTATCCAAATTATTGGGTAGACGCTACCGGTGAAGAACACCTCTTAGTATTGCCTGCTTTAGACTTCAGCAATGCATTGAGTGCTGGAATAAGTTTCGATTATACTTACAACGATAATGGAAGTTATGTTGATTCTCTCGCTTTAGTTTATCGTACAGAAAATATGCCCAATTGGCAATTAATATGGGCGAAAGGGGGTAGCCAACTCGAGTCACCTGGAACAGAAGTTTGGTATTGGTACAATGCAAATGCAAATATCACTTTCCAAAACGAGGTTCTAGATCTCGGATTTCTGAATGGTGAATCATGTGTAGAATTGGCATTCTCAAATATTGGTCATTATGGAAACCACATTTGGTTGGATAATGTAAACCTGTATGGCACATTCACAGGAATCAGTGAAGAATTGAACGATTTCGCATTTGTATATCCAAATCCATCGGATGGAATATTCATGATTAGCGGAAGCCAACAGCTAGATGCGATTAATGTAAAAGATATTGCTGGTAAGACCATTTTTTCGAATAAAATTTTTGGAAATATTTACTCCCTCGATCTGACAAATGAGGCAAATGGTTTTTATTTCATTCAACTTACAGCTGAATCTGGTCAAGAGCAAGTTATCAGAATTATTAAACAATAAAAAAAGCGGTGCCTTTCAGCACCGCCTCTCTACGATATGCAATTAGTCTTACTCCGTCATCTCAACCTCATTTGACGGTGTAAGAGCTTCCTTAATCTTCATTTCGAGCTCTTCCATCAATTCTGGATTGTCTTCAATCAGACTTTTTACGGCATCGCGCCCTTGGCCAAGTCTTGTTTCCCCATATGAGAACCACGAGCCGCTCTTTGAGACTATTCCCAAATCAACCCCCATATCTAAAATCTCACCAGACTTAGAAATTCCAACTCCATACATAATATCAAACTCAGCTCTCCTAAAAGGAGGGGCAACTTTGTTTTTAACAATCTTCACTTTAACACGGTTTCCAATCACCTCATCGCCCTCTTTGATCTGACTAGAACGACGAATGTCTATACGTACTGATGAATAAAACTTAAGCGCGTTACCTCCTGTTGTGGTCTCAGGATTCCCGAACATCACACCAATCTTCTCTCGCAACTGGTTAATGAAAATACAACAACAGTTTGCTTTATTGATGGATCCAGTAAGCTTCCTTAATGCTTTAGACATTAAACGTGCCTGTAATCCCATTTGAGAATCACCCATTTCACCTTCAATCTCCGCTTTTGGTGTTAACGCAGCCACTGAATCTACAACAAGTAAATCAACCGCACCTGATCGAATCAGATTATCCGCAATTTCCAATGCCTGCTCTCCATTATCTGGCTGAGAGATAAGTAAATTGTCAATATCTACCCCCAACTTCTTCGCATAAAACTGATCAAAGGCATGCTCGGCATCAACGATTGCTGCGATTCCCCCTTGCTTTTGAACTTCTGCAATGGCATGAATAGCTAATGTCGTTTTTCCAGAAGATTCAGGCCCGTAGATCTCTACAACCCTTCCTTTGGGTAAGCCGTTTACCCCCAAGGCAAGGTCAAGTGTTAAAGACCCTGTAGGGATTACTTCAATCTGCTCAACCGGTTCATCTCCTAATTTCATTACCGTACCTTTTCCGTACGTTTTATCTAGTTTTTCCATTGTTAGCTGAAGTGCTTTCAGCTTTTCTTTGTTAATCTCTTTTCCTGCCATATCGTATCGTATTTAATTAATGTATATCACAAAGATTGGGTAGTATGTCGTAAGTTATTTACGTTGTAAAAATTATTTTGCATAAACTTCTAAAATTTCTCTTGAGTGATCCTTGGTCTTCGGCTTTTCGATGATACCAACGATTACATGTGACTCGTCAATTATAAAGGTTGTTCGATGGATTCCGTCATACACTCTTCCCATAAATTTCTTCTCTCCCCAAACACCGTAATCATTCAGCATTTTTTTATCTACATCTGCTAATAACGCAAACGGAAGGTCGAACTTATCAATGAATTTCTGATGTGATGCTTCAGAGTCTGCACTCACCCCTAGAATAACAATTCCTTCTTTTTCAAGATCAGAATAATTATCACGGATGTTGCATGCCTGTGCCGTACATCCTGGTGTATTATCTTTTGGATAGAAATAGATCACAACACGCTTACCTGCGTAATCTGAAAGTTTAATTTCATTCCCGGATTGGTCTTTTACACTGAAATCAGGAGCCTGGTCTCCTACTTTTAGATGTTTCATTTTGCTGATTTTTTAATCCTTGTTTGACGATTATTTAATCAAATATATGGTCTATTTATGAATGTGCAAATGTTTTGATAAAATTTTTATCATAAAAAAACGCCTGCTCAAATGAACAGGCGTCTTATAACCATTGTCTACTCAGGTTATTCCTCAAGTTGCTGTACCAATTCAGTGTAGCGTGTGATCAAATCATCGATCATGGCGATCTTCTTTTTGCTCGCATGCATTAAAATGTGATCATTATTCTCTTCGTGACCGCTCATAAGACTTTGCTCTGTTTCTTTTTTTGTTTCTAAGTCTTTCAATAAGTAGTTCAAGTTCTGCGGAGCAAACATCTTCATATAGAATCCACCGTTCTGCGCAAGGTCCGCATAAACTTCAATTGCTTTCCCCATGTATTCCGACTCCATTCTTGTCAAGTAATACGTGAATGAACTCATCAATCCAAGCTTATCAAAACCTTGTACAATATTTCCATTCAATGCATTTGTAAAGAAATCATACTTCGTTGAGTCTCCAAATCCAGCATAGATCTGAGAAATTCCAAACATCATTTTAGATGAACGCTCTTTCTCCAATCCTTGTGCCAATGCAACAGCTTTGTCCGGATCTAGCTTAACATAAGCAGATAACGCAGACGAAACTACCGAATACGATCTGTCATTTTCGATACGGTCTACAAGGATCGGTTTTAACTCTTCATCATCCAGCTCTTTCGCCAATGTCTTCAATGCAGCTTGACGAACATCTGATTTGGGATCGTTCTTTACAATATCCTTCAGCTTTGCAATTGCCTGATCTTCGAAATCACCTTTCAGCTTTTTCACACGACCCGCAGCAAGCTCGCGGATATGCCAGAAATCATCGCTCAATGCATCAAGCACAAGTTTTTGTCCATCATCCGTTCGAAGCTTAGAACCCTTCATGAGCCCATCTCTTCTGGCATAAAAACGCTCCCCATGATAATACTGATATACATATTGTTCCAGTGATTTCTCTTCATTGATCGCCCCTAGCAACATGAACTGATCATCGTAGATAATCCCTTTCACTGAACCAGTGAATGGAAAGCTAAATTTCTCCTCTAATTCGTCTACTGTAACCATGAACTCATGCTTCCCATTTTCATCATAAATAGCCATGACCAAGGGAATACGGTATATCGGTGATAATTCGAGATCTTGAACCTGTTCTACCGAGACAGTTACTGTATTATTTGCTGTATCCACTTCATGCTTAAAATTCATAACTGGATGCCCTGCGCCAAGGAACCACTGATTGAAAAACCAATTCAAATCCTGTCCTGACACTTCCTCAAAGGCAAGTCTTAATTGGTGAAATTCTGCTGGCTTAAATTTGTTTTTCTCCAAATAATTCTTCACTCCTGCAAAGAAGGCATCGTCTCCAAGATGATTTCTTAACATATGTAAAATCCGTCCGCCTTTGTTATAAGAGTGTCCATCAAACATCTGCTCCTTATCATCGTAATCAAACCATATCAAGTTATGAGACCCTTGCATCTGAGCACTCTGAAAATACCCATCTGCCTCCTCTTCTGCATGGAGATCTGCTTCATCAAGCCCATATCGATATTCATCCCATAAATACTGTGAATAGTTTGCGAACGATTCGTTCAAGGGCAAGTTAGACCATGACTCACACGTTACAAGATCACCAAACCAGTGGTGGAACAACTCGTGCGCAATCGTTGATTGATCATTCGCGTCTAATAGCTCTCTGTCATTCTTGTACACGAAGTCTCCGAAAATTACTGCTCCAGTATTTTCCATAGCTCCAGAAACGTAATCACGTACAACTACCTGGTGGTACTTATCCCACGGGTAATCTACCCCTAACAATTCTGAGAAATGCTTGATCATGGTTGGCGTCTCACCAAAAATATCTTTTGCATATGGCTCCCACTCTGGTTCAACATAGTAGAACACATCCATTGCGCTGCCATCCGGTTTTTTGTACGAATCCTTCACTACTTTAAACTCACCAACAGCCATCATAAATAAATAAGGCGCATGAGGTAATTCCTGCTTCCAATGATCTATGCGATCTCCATTCGAAAGTTTTTTGCTTGAGACCAGTTTACCATTTGAGAGTGTCGCATATTTATCATTCACTGTCATGAAGATTTCTTGCGTAGTCTTCGCGTTGGGAGAGTCTATAGTTGGGAACCAAACAGAACTTGCTTCCGTTTCTCCCTGTGTCCATATCTGTGGCATTTTACCTTTGCTTTCTCCTGTAGGATTGATAAAGTATAGCCCTTTGTCGGACGTGATCGCCGCGGATCCGCTCGTAGTACGCTCTTCAGGTTTGGCAACATAATCAATCATTACAGTATACTTGTCATCGCGTGTATAGGTTTTTCCTAGATCGATCTTGAGAAAATCATTCTCATATGTGTAGCTCAATGCTTTATTTCCGATGGAAACGGAGTTAATATCCATACCTTTTGCATCTAGGATCAAGCTATCAGATGCATAAAAATGAGGTTTCGCCGTAATCCAAGCAACCCCGTTCATTCTTGATTTTTCCCAATCAAAGTTTACCTCCAACTTTGTATGGATAAGGTCAGTTAGGATCGTTTCGGTCTCTCTGTATACCGGCCTTTTCTTCGGCGTTTCTGACTCCGCCTCATCGTAGGTATCGTAATCAAATTCGTCGTGATCATGACCATGATGCGATTCTTCTATTGCCTCCTCAACAATTATTATTTCTTCTTTCTCTTTTTTGGTTCCACAACTGACTGCAATAGCCAAAAGGAATATCCATGAAGCTTTTCTCATTTTATTGGTTTTAATGCGATACAAATCTTATAAATTATCCTATATCCAAGATGATTTTTTCGATTTTAGACCTGTATTCTGTTATTTTTGTACGAAATACGTGATAAATGGTAAGAAAGGATTGGATCATTGATGGAAAAGATGTCACAATAACAGATGGTGCTGTTGTTAAATGGGACGACCACAAATTCTTTTCGATAGAGCATCATGGAAAAACATTTCACGGTGAAGTCATTGATGATAATACCGAAGGGAATTTACTTACATTAAAGATCAATCATCGCGTATTCACCATCTCGAAAAAAGGAGAATTGGACGAACTAATCAAATCACTTGGATTGGACAAACCAAAGATCAAGCAGCTTAAGGAGCTTGAGGCCCCTATGCCCGGTCGTATTGTTAACATTGCTGTTCAAATCGGTCAAGAACTTAATGTTGGTGATGAGATACTTTCATTAGAAGCAATGAAAATGGAGAATATCCTGAAAGCCGAAGGTGTGGGTAAGGTAAAAAACATCTGCTTTGCCAACGACGATGTCGTTGATAAGGGTGCAGTCCTAATCGAATTCGAATAACTAATAGACCGGCAGGATAATGGTTTTCAGTAGTATAACTTTCTTGCTATACTTTCTTCCCGTATTCATTATTATTTACAGTGCGCTTCCAAAAGCAACGCGCAATTGGTTCATCCTTTTTGCAAGTATTTTATTCTACAGCTGGGGAGCTCCCACTTTCGTTTTTATATTACTTGGGTCAACCATTTTAGATTATTTCGTTGTTCAAGCAATCCATCGTGCTGAGCAGAACTCAACGAGGCGCAAATACCTAATCGCGTCACTGGTTTTAAACCTTGGGCTCCTGGCCTATTTCAAATATGCAAACTTCTTCATTGAAAATGTAAATAATGCATTGGGTTCCCTGGGGTTTGAACAGGTAGCCTGGACATCAGTGGCACTTCCAATCGGTATTTCTTTTTATACATTCCAAACCCTCACCTATTCAATCGATGTGTACCGTCGAGTTCACGCACCGCTGAAGCATTTGCATAACTACCTTCTTTACATCATGTCTTTCCCACAAATGATCGCCGGACCTATCGTTCGTTTCAATGAAATAGCAGGACAGATTACAGGAAGGAGACACCATATTGATGATCGCATATTTGGGTTTTACAGATTCTCTATTGGCTTAGGGAAGAAAGTGCTAATCGCAAATGTACTAGGTGACTTTGCACAGCAAATGATAAATACAGAAGTTTCCTCTCTAAGCTCGTGGGCAGCCTGGTTGGGAATGCTGGCTTATACATTCCAGATCTACTTTGACTTTGCAGGTTACTCGGATATGGCAATTGGACTCGGGCGCATTATGGGGTTCCATTTCCCCGAGAACTTCGACAACCCGTATACGTCAAAAAGTATCACAGAATTCTGGAGAAGATGGCATATCACTTTGGGAACTTGGATGAAGAACTACTTGTACATTCCTTTAGGAGGAAATCGTGTATCGTCAAGAGGGAGACTGTATTTCAATCTGTGGTTTGTGTTTTTAGTTTCTGGCTTATGGCATGGTGCCTCCTGGAATTTCGTGATCTGGGGGGCTTATCATGGGCTATTCTTGATCCTGGACAGACTATTCCTGGAGAGTCTATTAAATAAACTGGGGCCGGTGTTGAGCGTTGTGATAACCTTCTTTATCACTGTTATTGGATGGACGCTTTTCAGTATCGAAGACATTACACATGCTTCTGCCTACATAGAACGTATGTTCAGCTTTGTTGACGGTATGGATATTACCCTTTCAAATGAGCTCGTGTTAACTGGAATACTGGCGATATTGATCTCTTTCTTTACGCTGAGCTCATTCGGTAAGAGGTCA
>JALRKF010000086.1 GCA_023254905.1 Crocinitomicaceae bacterium
ATGATGGCGTTATGGATGAAGCGAATGAGCTATGGGCGGAGCTTATGCAATTGAAGGATGCTCAAAAGGACATTCAGGAAGAAGAGGAGACAGAAATAGAAATTAATCAAGGTACAGATGGACAAAATTAGAAACATATTATTGCTGATTTGCGCTCCATTTGCTTTGATGGCGGGAGGCTCTGAAGGTGGTTCGGGAGAAACAGGAATTGAATGGGTAGCTCAGGGAGCCAGAGAAGTAGAGCCTGCATACCGAATTGCGCTTTCACCGAAGGTGATCGACACAAATATTGCTGCAGAAACTGTGGATTATCCACTATTGGTTTTGAAGTACGATACACGAACGAATGTAGACGATATAAACCCTGCCACGATCAACATTAAAGATCAGCTTCCTCAGCTATATAATTCATATGCGAAGTTAGGAGTTGGTTCTGAGTTGATGCCACTGGGTGAGTTCTATTTCAGCGCAACGCGTTCACGTAAGTTTAATTACGGAGCACACTTGAAGCACCTTAGTTCATTTGGGAACCTAAAAGGATTCGCACCAGCACAGTTTGACAGAACGGGAGGCGTGATCTTCGGAGCGATCAATGAGAAGCGATATACGTTGAAAGGAGATGTGCGCTATAGAAATCAAGGGTTGCATTACTATGGTGTATCTGACACACTTGGTTTAACAAGAGACAGCATTTCTCAGCGATACAGTGATTTTGGGTTCAGCGCATTGTACGGTTGGCATAAGAAGGACAGTGCTAAACTGAACTTCAACGCGGGAATTGATTACAATAACTTCATGTCACGCAAACCGGAAGATGAACAGTTGAAGGACTGGAGAGCGAGAGAAAATTATTTTGCAGTGAATACCAATTCATGGTACAAGCATGGCAAGGAGGTTTATGCTGCCGACTTTAATGTGAGATATAACGGTTACCGATATGGAACTGAAGGAGACACACTTACAGCAACGGATACAGCAATTGTATTGAATAACACGGTGGTGAATTTAAAACCAACGATTACAACACGCTTGAAAGATAACAGGTTCAAGGCAAAGATTGGGTTAGACCTAACAATAGATGCACACAACAAGACGAAAGCATATGTTTTCCCTATTGCTGAATTGAAGTACAGTATGTTCAATGACATCTTCATTCCTTATGTAGGGTTAGATGGTGGATTAACCCAAAGAACATTTAAGAGCACGACGCAGGAGAATGAATTTATATTGCCAAACCTGGCGTTGAGAAATCAAGTGAAGTCCATAGAACTATATGGTGGTATCAAAGGAACATTGAGTAAGCGTGTTGGGTTTAACACAAGCATCAGCTTTGCACGCGTGAAGGATATGGCCTTCTTTGTAACAGATACGATGTATTCAATTGGGAATAAGTTCGGGTTGATCTATGACACATTGAATGTAACGACAATTGAAGGATCACTTTCTTACCAATTAACAGAGAAGATCAAAGTGGATGGTATTGGAAGGTTCTACTCTTATGATGTATTCAATAACTCATATGCTTGGAACATGCCGCGTTTGCAGATTGTTTTAAGAGGATCTTACAACCTGTTTGACAAGTTTTTATTTAATCTTGATCTGAATCTGGAAGAAGGGCGTAGAGCGCTTGTTTACGGAGATGGTACGGGTATAACAGAAGAGAACGGTCAGTACATCAAGAAGCTAGGCTTTATTGCAGACGCGAATCTTAGCGTTGAATACAGATATAATAAACGCATCTCAGCATTCGTTCAGTTGAATAATTTTGCAGCACAGCGATACAGCCGCTGGTATAATTATCCGGTACAAAGATTCCAAGGACTAGGAGGTGTTACCTTCCGTTTTTAGGAACTAGTTATTCAAAAAGGTCTTACGTTTTGCTTGTTTGTGACGACGCACCTCGCGTATACGTTTTGCACGAGTCATGTATCCATCAACATAGCTGTTATGTCTCACAAACACCATGATGACACCCATAGTAATCGAAGCATCAGCAATGTTCCAAACAGCCGGGAATATTTCTTTTCCTCCAAGCCAAGGTATCCAGTCTGGCCAGTAGGCATGGAACTCAAACATGTCAACGACATTTCCGAATAGGAAACCAGTGTTTCGCGTTTCGTAAGTTCCCAAGAACCCACAGTCACTGTAGATACCAGAACCCTCTAAATGATTGAAGCTCACACATGGTTCATAAGGGAATATGAAATCATAAAACATAGAGTCGATGAGGTTTCCAGTTGCCCCTGCTAGTATTAACCCAACAGCTATCAAAAACTCCAACGACAAGCCCTTCTTGGCTTGCTTCACCCAATAATATCCGATACCTAAAATTGCGATTATACGGAAAAGGCTGAGGGCTAATTTACCCCAGAAAGCACCTCCCAATAGAGTTGTACCAAAAGCCATCCCCTGGTTTTCGATATACTGGATTCTTAACCAGTTGCCGATAAGATTTTGTGTCTCAAAAGGGTCATAATTTGTTTTGATGTATATCTTGACAGCCTGATCAAGGATCAGAATAGTCAGGACAATAAGGATTACGATCAGGGTGTTTTTTCTCACCAAAAATTAGCTTTGCGCATTTTTAGCCTCAATACTCAACGTTGCGTGAGGAACTAGTTTTAAACGCTCTTTTTTGATGAGCTTACCTGTAACACGACAAATACCGTACGTTTTGTTTTCGATACGAACGAGTGCATTTTGTAAGCTGGAGATGAATTTTTCCTGGCGTGAAGCAAGTTGAGCGACTTCTTCTCTTGATAAAGTGTCAGAACCATCTTCCATCATGTTAAAAGTACGCCCCGTGTCATCCGTACCATGGTCATCACTGTGAGATAGGGACCCTTTAAGAAGCTCAAGGTCTTCTTTTGCCTCTTTCAATTTATTATTGATAAGGTCCTTGAATTCTTGTAGTTCTGTATCTGAGTATCTCGTTTTTTCCATTTACGTCTAAATTAATTTGAGTAGTCTTTTTCAGTCACCCAACAAAAATGGGGGTTAATGAAGAGGCATAAAGATAAAATTATGAAGCATACTACGCAATAGAGAGGGTGGAAAAAATGTATCTTCGTAATCATTGGTAAAAGCATTTTTTGGAAATAGAGCCCTTGTATTGTTCTTGCTACCATTTCTTGTTGCGGGGTATATGATATTGCATTCTTTTTATGCTGTGGATTATTTGAAATTTGACAGAGTAAATCTTGGTTTTTTTGGAATTTATGAAAATACACCATTAACAATTATTATTTCTGCCGCACTTGTTTTTTTTAATGCCATAATAGTTAACAACATCTTTAATCGAAACGAATTTAAAGAGAAAAACACGTACTTACCGGCATTGATTTTTGTTGTTCTCGCCTCTTTTAGCGAAGCCTACTATCAGCTTAACGGAAGCGTAGCGTCTTCTTTTTTGATAGCTCTTGTTATAATCCAACTATACCGCTTAAATCAAAATGAAGACGGGCGTAAAGACATTTTTAATGCTGCTTTTTTGTTCGGGCTATCTGCCTGTTTTTATCCTGTGATATTCTTTTTTTTCCCGATACTTTTTTTAACAGTTTGGGTTTTACGCCCCTTTGTTTTAAGAGAATCGATATTAATGATTTTGGGATTTACACTTCCATTGATTTACGCTGGAATACTCTCTTATTACGCGGGGTATGATCTAGACAACGAACTCTTTAATTCTTCTGGAACTATAGAAAACAAAAGTCTGTACACCATTGCAGGTTCATTATTACTGATACTATCGCTAACAGCGGCCGCACCTTTGTTGATGACAATAAAAAAAAGTGGAATACGGTTGAAGAAACTTTTCAGAATAATATTTTTTTTAATAATCGCTTTTGGTACAATTTTTCTATTCGAAATTTTCTGGACGAATAATCAAGGAGGATTTTATTTAATGACTTTACCATTGTCCATTTTACTTACATATGCTTTCGGAGAAAGAGAATTGAGGCCATTTCCAACATTTATTTTTTACGTGATTTTCATGATTTCTGTGGGTAAATTTTTCTATGCCTTCAAATTTTAGATGTGACAATTATGGTAACTTTGTGCAATTAATTATTCAGAGCTATGAAATTTGGAGTAGTAACCTTTCCAGGATCTAACTGCGATCAGGACATGATCTATGTATTAGAAACGATTATGGGACAGGAAGTTGAACGCCTTTGGCACAAAGACACAGATCTGAAAGGGGTCGACTTTGTAGTATTGCCGGGAGGATTCTCTTATGGTGATTATTTGCGTTCCGGTGCGATCGCGAAACTTTCACCGATCATGAAAGAGGTTATTAATCATGCAAATAACGGAGGTTACGTTCTTGGTATTTGTAACGGATTCCAGATCCTAACAGAGTCTGGATTACTTGAAGGCGCATTGTTACACAACGATAATCAGAAATTCATTTGTAAGAATGTTTACCTGAAGCCGGATAACAACGCTTCAGCAATCAACAAAGATTTAAACACTATGAAAGCATATAAGATTCCGATCGCGCACGGTGAGGGACGTTTTTATGCTCCTCAGGATGTGATCGAACGTTTAGAAAACAACAATCAAGTGATCTTCAGATACGCTACTAACGAAGCAGAGGTGAACAACGAAGCAAACCCGAATGGGTCAATCAACAATATTGCAGGGATTTGTAACGAGAAAGGAAATGTTTTCGGAATGATGCCTCACCCTGAAAGAGCTGCTGACGGGGAGTTGGCAAACATAGATGGAAAATCATTGTTTGAATCAATTTTGGCTAACTGCAACTAACTATGAGAGTACTACTTTTAGGTTCGGGAGGAAGAGAGCATGCACTAGCATGGAAAATGGCCCAAAGCTCAATTCTTGAAGCCCTTTTTATTGCACCAGGAAATGCGGGCACTAGACAGCATGGTGTAAACCTAAATATTTCTGCTTCGGATTTTCACGAAATAAAACATGCAGTACTAAAACACAGCATTGATGTTGTCGTAGTTGGACCTGAGGACCCTCTCGTCAAAGGAATAGTTGATTTTTTTCAGTCTGATGATGAGTTATCGAAAGTAGCAGTGATTGGGCCAAATAAGGTTGCCTCTCAGCTGGAAGGGAGTAAAGATTTCGCAAAGGAATTTATGCAAAGACACAACATTCCTACAGCCAAGTACGCAACTTTCACAAAAGACAAATTGGAGGAGGGATATAAATTCCTTGAATCTATGAAAGCACCATATGTGTTGAAAGCAGATGGACTTGCCGCTGGTAAAGGGGTGTTAATAATTAATGACTTAAATGAAGCCAAAAACGAGTTAAAAAACATGCTTGCTGATGCAAAATTTGGTGATGCAAGTTCTCGGGTAGTGATTGAAAAATTTTTAGATGGAGTAGAACTTTCTTGTTTCGTTATTACGGATGGAGACTCCTATAAAATCCTTCCAGAAGCGAAAGATTACAAAAGAATAGGAGAGGCGGATACGGGATTGAACACTGGGGGAATGGGAGCAGTGTCACCTGTTCCTTTTGCGAACCCAACTTTCAAGGATAAGATTAAAAACCAAATTATAATTCCAACGATCAAAGGGTTAAAATCTGAAGAAATTGAGTATAAAGGCTTCATCTTCTTTGGACTGATTAATGTAAAAAATGAACCTTACGTCATAGAATATAACTGCCGAATGGGGGATCCCGAAACAGAGGTTGTTATGCCTCGATTGAAGTCAGATATTCTTGATCTATTTGAAGGGGTAGCCACAAATACTCTTTCTGAGAGGGATGTACAATTCGACGAGAGAAGTGCAGCGACGGTAATGATGGTATCAGGGGGATATCCTGAGGCATACGAGAAGGGTAAAAAGATTTACGGGCTCAACAACATCTCGGAAAGTATGGTATTCCACGCAGGCACAATAGCCGACGGACCGGTTGTTGAAACAGCCGGAGGCCGAGTTCTAGCGGTAACATCGTTAGGGAAAGATCTGGAGACAGCGTTGAAAAGGTCATATAGTTCTCTGGATAAGATCGATTTTGAAAAAGCAAATTATAGAAAAGATATTGGCTTTGATGTTCTGTAAAAGAGGACTTTTACTATCTTACTGCTAAGCATTTTAAATGGAAGTTCCGCTGATAGGCATAGTTATCACATTAATTTTCTCAGCATTTTTCTCCGGTTTGGAGATTGCATATATATCGTCTAACAGGTTGAAAATTGAACTGGATAAAGCGAAGGGAACAATAAACAGTAAGATTTTAAACATTTTCTACCAGAACGAGTCTAGGTTTATAGCAATGCTTCTTCTGGGAAATAACATTGCATTAGTGTTTTTTGGATTGTTCGCGGCAAATTTATTAGACCCAATCATAAATGGTTGGGGGATAAGCAATGAATTTGTTGTTTTGTTGATTCAAACTATACTATCAACGGGTTTAGTATTAATTACAGCAGAGTTTTTACCAAAAGCACTTGTACAAATTAATCCGAACGCTTACTTCAGATATGCGTCTTTGCCTATGCTGGTAATATACTTTATATTATACCTGCCAACGTTTTTAGTATTAGGCTTTAGTGCTGTTGTTCTGAAGATTTTAAGGGTGAGGACAGACGAGAGCGAGAAAGTTTTCTCGAAAGTTGACTTAGAGCACTACGTGCAAGACATAAATGAACGGCTTGAAGAGGAGGAAGATTTAGGAAATGAAGTCCAGATATTACAAAATGCCCTCGATTTTGGATCAGTAAAAGCAAGAGATTGTATGGTCCCACGCACGGAAGTGGTTTCGATTGAAATAAATGACTCAATTGAAGAGCTAAAAACCAAATTCATCGATACTGGTCTATCTAAGATTATTGTATTCAAGGAAAATATTGATAATATAATTGGATACGTGCACTCTTTTGAGATATTTAAAAACCCCTCATCGATTAAACAGATTCTCCTTCCAATTCCATTTATTCCTGAAGCGAAACCAGGGAAAGAATTATTAGAATTATTTGCGGAAAAATCAGGAAACATTGCCGTTGTTGTGGATGAGTATGGGGGTACAGCGGGAATAATAACGATCGAAGATGTCATTGAGGAAATCTTTGGAGAGATTGAGGATGAACATGACCGAGAGGATTGGCTAGAGGAGAGAATAAATGAAACAGAGTTCAGATTTTCTGCAAGAGTGGAGATAGATTATATTAATCAAGAGTATGAATTAGGTATTGAGGAAAATGAATTATATGAAACACTTGGCGGACTTCTAATACATCATCTAGCGAACATCCCTCAAGCTGGAACACAACTAAAACTGGAAAACCTCATCATAATAGCAGAAGAAGTTAGTGACCACCGAATTGATGTTGTCAAGATCATTAAGACATAACATAACTCTAATTTGGATACTGTTTGCGCTTGAGCTTTTTGGACAGCGGATAGAGGTATTCGAGCTACCCTCTCAACTTTCAGAAGTTTCGGGGATTGAACAATTGGACGACTCAACTTTGATTGCGATCAATGATAGTGGAAATACCCCAACATTATTTTTGTTGAACATGGATGGCTCACTCCGGAGGAGTGTTGAAATTAAAGGGACCATAAATAATGATTGGGAAGATTTGGCAAGAGATGAGGACCATATCTATATAGCGGATATTGGTAATAATTTCAATAATCGTCAGAATCAAAAGATACTCAAAGTCAGAATATCTGACATTCTCTTAAATGCAAGAGTTAATGCAGAAGAAATCAACATTAAATATTTTGAACAAAACGAGTTTCCTCCTAGCAAGGACAGTTTGTATTTTGATGCAGAATCAATCGCGGTTTTGGGAGACTCAATTATTCTAGTTACAAAAAACAGAATCACTCCATGGAACGGATTGGCTTTTGTTTATTCAATTTCAAAAATCCCAGGGAATTATACACTAAAAGCTAACCGAAGAATAGACATTGGTAATAAGGGGTGGCGTGTGGATTCCGCAACAGGTATGGATATTTTTAAAGAGGGATGGTATATTCTCACGTATGGAAAGATTCAAAAATATCGCTTTAATGAGAACGCATTGACAATAGAACACACATTTAAATTTAGGAAATTCACGCAAAAGGAGGCGGTCGTGGTAACAGAAGACTTTATATTTGTTGCTGACGAAAGACACAAATTACTTGGAGGAGGGAAATTATATAGGATCAATCCATAATTCCAATAGGATAGAAAGGATTAATACGGTCATCTTCGACATGGATGGTGTGCTAATTGATTCCGAGCCTCTTTGGAAGATAGCAATGGAAGAGGTTTTTCATGCTGTTGGGTGTATAATAACAAAAAAAGACTTTCAAAAAACGGTTGGTCTAAGAATAGATGAGGTTATAAGTTATTGGTACGAAGTTGCTGGTTGGGAAGGGTTCTCTTGTCGGGAGGTGGAAGAGATGATTGTGCAACGAATGGTTGAGCTCATCCGAGAAAATGGTGAACCGCTGCCAGGAGTTAGAGAAACGATCCATTACCTTAAACAGGAAGATTACTACATAGGCCTTGCAACGTCTTCTTACACCATATTAATTGAAACAGTACTGGATGTTCTGGGATTAAGCGATGCCTTTGATTATACTCGTTCCGCAGAACACGAGGAATTTGGCAAGCCACATCCGCAGGTTTACTTATCTGTTGCAAAAGCACTTGATGTACAACCAACACAATGTTTAGTGATTGAGGATTCATTGAATGGAATTATTTCTGCGAAGGCAGCACGGATGAAAGTAATTTGCATACCTGAAAAAACACATGTTCGAGAGCCCAAACTAATAGTAGCGGACTATATGTTTGAATCAATGATTGAAATGTTGGATGCCTTTAAAAAAGACAATATATGATAAAATACAATCCTAAAAATTGGTTTAAACTAATTTTTGCGCTGCATAAAAGCGATACGATTAGAATTTTATGGAAAGAGCTTATTTACATAGGCGTGTTCACATCAATAATTACATTTTTGATTATTACATATGGTGGTGAAATAATTGAATCATTAGAAAAGCTGATAACACTTTATTCATTAATTGGATTTGTCATCTCTTTGTTGCTGGTTTTTAGGACGAATACAGCTTATGATCGCTGGTGGGAGGGACGAAAAAAATGGGGAGCACTTGTTAACGACACGAGAAACCTAGCTATTAAAATAGAGACGAGTGTAAATCTTCCAGAAAGTAGAGATGTGTTAAGAAGGATGATTGCAAACTTTCCTTTTGCCATGAAGGAGCACCTAAGAGAGCAGAGAAAACTTGAACTTTTAGAATTAACGGATGAAGAAAGACTATTGTTAACAGAGAGGCAACATATACCGATCGCGATAGCACAAAAAATAACTGAAGAAACAAAGTCTCTGAGAGCGAAAGGAAGTCTCTCTGAGGAAGATTATCTTACGATAGATAAAAACATAAATGCCTTATTAGATAGCCTGGGCGCTTGCGAACGAATAAAAAATACGCCAATACCATTTTCATACAGCTTATTTATTAAGAAGTTTATTTTTATCTATGTTACAACTATCCCATTGGCATTTATCACAGTATTCGGCTACTATTCCGTTTTAATAGCATTATTTGTTTTTTATGTGCTCGTATCTATGGAGGTGTTGGCAGAGGAGATAGAAGACCCATTCGGCATGGATGACAACGACTTACCCACCGATGAGCTTAGCGATAAGATTAGGGCAAACGTTAATGAGATCTTCGGGAGATAAACGAGTTATTTTTCCTTACTTTTTTGGAAAGTACTCTTCATTTTTTCTAATGAAGCTGACTTTAGCAAGAAGTATCCCCCCTCCTTGTTGTTGAGCCTAAGTATGTTTTTACTAAGTCGGTTGCGGCTGACATTATAACCTTGAGTGATAAAGGTTTTATCAGTTTCTAAAGCTTTATCACAAGTGTTAAAAAATCTCTCAACATCCGATCCAGACTGAAATTTTAACTCGCGAATTATTTTGAGATATTTAAGGTCTCGGTAAAAGAAAGAATATTTCGTGTTTCCTTCATCGGGCAGAGAAATAAAACGAGTAGAGCTGTTTATCACGTAGAGATCAATTGTGTCAGCATCGTTTATTTTTAAGCCTTCTGGTTCTTGTGCATTTCCCACAATACTGCAAACGATAAAGATAATTAGGAGGTAATTTTTCACGGATCTCATTTTAGAAAAGACTTGTAGTTTAAATTTCAATAAATAAGGCTGTCATTAATGACAGCCTTATTTATTGAAATTTAAACTACAAGTCTTTTCTAAAATG
>JALRKF010000150.1 GCA_023254905.1 Crocinitomicaceae bacterium
AATATAGATTTTCAATTGCTTTGGTCTCTAGTGAAGGATTAAGTTGAGTGGGTTGAAAAAAGTCGTATTCGATAGCATATCCAGGTCTGAATATTTTAGCTTCTTCGAAGCCTGGTATTAGCCTAAGTGCTTGCTGCTGAATATTATCGGGGAGCGACGTGCTGAAACCATTAACATATACCTCGACGGTGTTCCAACCTTCGGGCTCTACAAAGATTTGGTGTCTGTCACGTTCGGAGAAACGGTTGATCTTATCTTCAATACTTGGACAATACCGTGGTCCTTTGCTCTTAATTGCGCCGTTAAACATTGGGGATCTATCAAATCCCTCTTTTAATAATTCATGGGTTAAGGCATTTGTGTACGTAATGTGACAAGGCCTTTGTTTAACTAATGCTTTTGTGTTTGTATAACTAAACTTCGATGGGTTTTCATCTCCATTCTGCAACTCCATTTTCGTGTAATCTAATGAACGGCCGTCCACTCTTGGGGGTGTGCCTGTCTTCATTCTACCTGATTCAAACCCTAGCTCAACAAGTTGTTCTGTAATTCCAGTAGCGGCCTTTTCTCCTGCCCTTCCCCCACCGAACTGTTTTTCACCGAGGTGAATCAGCCCATTTAAGAATGTCCCGTTTGTAAGCACAACTGTAGTTGATCTTATTTCTAATCCCATGGATGTTTTAACACCTACAACCTTACCTCCTTCGATAATAACTCCCGTACACATGTCTTGCCAGAAATCAACGTTGTTATTGCGCTCTAGTAATAGTCTCCATTCTTCTGCAAAACGCATGCGGTCATTTTGTGTTCTAGGTGACCACATGGCTGGGCCCTTTGAACGATTCAGCATTCTAAACTGTATTGCGCTTAGGTCGCTAACCATACCAGACCCTCCTCCCAAAGCATCAATTTCACGGATAATTTGGCCTTTAGCTACCCCGCCCATCGCTGGATTACAGCTCATTTGAGCAATTGTGTTCATGTTCATTGTAACCAATAACACCTTACTTCCCATTTTAGCCGCCGCATATGCGGCCTCGCATCCAGCATGGCCAGCACCAACAACAATCACATCATATTTACTTAACATTCTTACAGTGTTTCACGTGGAACAAAATTACAACCAATTAAAAACATCTACAATGTTCCACGTGGAACAATTTTTAAATAGGTGTCTTCTTTTAACCGCATTTCTTTTTCTTTATTTTCTGTTTTGTCCTCATAACCTGCTAAATGTAAAAACCCATGAACTACAACACGAAGTATTTCCTCTTTTGTCTCTACCTCGAATGATTTCGCGTTGTCTTTTACGCGATCGATAGATATAAACAAATCTCCAGATAGCACCTCGCCCTGAGTATAATCAAAGGTTATAATGTCAGTGTAATAATCATGGTCTAGGTGCCCTTGATTTATTTCTAGTAAATAATCATCACTACAGAATATTAAGTTTAATTCACCAAGCTTTTTTTTCTCCATGGTGGCCACTTGTGATAGCCATGAAACAAAAAATTCCGGATCTAGCTCCAGAATTTCTGTGTTTTCATAATGTATTTGTACGATCACTTTTTTGTGAAATAAATGCTTACAGTATTCCCGCCATTGTCAAAAACTACATCTTCCGCTAGTGACCGCATCAAGTATATTCCTCTTCCATTAATTTTTTCCACATTTTCTGGCGCTGTTGGGTCTGGAAGATTATTAAAATCGAAACCGCCCCCAAAATCCCTAACACAAAAACAGAAATCCACCTCTTTATCTCCAACACTCAAGTCTACACTCAATTCTTTACTGAACCTATTACCGTGTTCTATAGCATTATTAACTGCCTCGGTTACCGCTATCAGTACATTGCCATAATAATCCTCGTTCACATGAAGCTTGGAACAAACCTCATCAACCAGAGTTTCGACCTTTCCAAGTGATGAAAAATCTGACGGAATAGAGAGTTGATCCACAACTGTAAAACCTTCTTTCATTTGCTCTAATTAACATTTACAACATTCTATTGAAATATTCATTAGCTCTGTCTTTATAATATTTATTATACGTCGGATCTACAGAACGTAATAATTCAATTTGTCTAAGTTTTTCTTTGTTATACTCATTAAACTGAATTTGGTTACCATTGTAATTGTTTTTTCCTTCTTTCGACTCTCTTTTTTCATCTAACCCTCTCTCCATCAATGCTTTATCACTCTCTAGTAAGCGTGTTAGTATGTTCTTCTGTCGTTTTATGATGTCACGATCAAAGCGCTTGTTTATAAGGTCCTGTTGTTGTTGCTCTAACTCCTTAATTAAAGGATTTAATTTATTACCTGTTCCTTTACCTTCCTTGTTTAGCTCTTGCCGCATTTGCTCCAACCTTTTCCTAATTGCAGACTGCTGGGCAGCCATTTTAGCAACCTCTTTGTTGCCCAGTCCAAAAGCACCTTGGCTTCCTTTTTGGTTGCCTGGCTTATCTCCTCCTTCTTTATCTCCCTTCTTCATTTTTTCCAGTTGATCCTTAAGCATTTGCTTCATGTCTCCGGGCGACATGCTATTCCCTGGTTGCGGTTTACCTTTGCCCCCTGGTTTATCGCAAGACCCGGACCCAGGCATCATTTGCTGCATTTGTTGTTGCATTTGCTGTAACGACTCGTTCAGCATTAAGGCTAAGTTATTATACGCTGTCATCGCATACTGTTGGTGTGCTGAAAGCATTCCTCTTCTGCGTTCGTCTATGTCTTCAAGTGCTAAGGCATGGTTTACCTTAATTTGGTTTAGCTCTTTATCAATGAAACTAGCAATTTTAGGCTGTCTTTTTGCTAGGGCGTAAAGGCTGTCTTTAACAATTTTCGTGTCGTCAATTATTCTTCTTTGTCTGCGGGTTTGTTTAAAAAAGGCCGGGTCAGAATCTGATAGGTCTTCAAGCTTTTCCATAACCGACTCTTGATCTATGCTGAGCCGGACAAGAGATTCTAAAATTCTGCGTAGCATATCCATGTCCTCTTGTTGCTGCTGTTGATTCGACTGCGACTGCATCGCATCCATTTGTGCGGCCATCTCTTTCATTTTTTGAGCAGCATTCTTTTGATTTTGATCTGCTTTTTTCTCTTTGGATCTCTCCAGGTTTTCAGAGGCACTATTCATCTCTTCTTTGGTCTCTTGCTGATCACTATCTAAATCATTTAGATCCATTGGGCGTTCAAGATCATTATTAAGGCTATCCAACTTATCCATCTCCTCCTGAATATCCTCAAACTTCTCGTTTAGACCGTCTTGCTTCTCTTTTAAATCCTCCGACGCGCCCTGTCTATTTAATTCTTCATTCAGTTCCTCTTGTTCTTCTGCTAACTTCTTGAGTTCTTCTTCGATGTCATCAATCTTCTCATTGACTTGCATCTTCTTCAACATCTCAAGGCTCCGGTCTAGCTGGTTCTTTAGTTCTTCTGAAGACATTTCCAGCTGATCCATATTCTCCTCCATGCTATTCTTGTCTTGGTTTTTCATTAGTTCCTCAAGCTGCTCAAGCAGGTCTCTCAATTCATCGTCCATTAGCTCTTCGAGAAGACTTTGGATTTCCTCCTGTTGTTTGAGGAGTTCTTTGTCAATCTCTGAGAGCTGATTTTTTTCCTCGATGCTATTATCGAGTTCCTCTTGTAATTGTTCTAAATCTTTCAATATAGATTCGTGTTGTTGTTGTAGTTCTTCAATGTTGTTTTGTTGGTTCCAATCATTACGGTTAGTGTTTATAACATCCTTCTTTAAACGGTCCAGATTGTCTAAAAACTCCTGTGTTTTTTCTTGAATGTTCTGTAGGTTCTGCTTTGATTTTTCCTGTTCTTCTTCGCGCTTATCATTTACATCTTCTAAGCTTGGCACTTTAAAAACGTACGTGCGGCTTTTTGTCGCTTTTGAACCATTAACTCCATCATTATCGAATACCGTAAAGAAGTATTCTACCTTGTCTTCTAATGAAATATCCTCTCTTCTGAAGTTGACTGCATAATTAAACAACGATTCTGTTCCTCCTCCTTCTTTGACTTTAAGTTTCTTCAGTTTTTCAGACCCGTCTTTGCCGATAATTTTATAGGTGAATGATATTCCTGAAATTCCGTGGTCATCAGATGCGCTTCCGCTGAAATAACGTACCCCATCCTTAATAGAGTCTATCTGCTCGTTTACTATTATTTCCGGGTAAGTGTCGGGGGTTACATCAATGTTTATAGACAGACTGTCTTCTAAACCTGTAAATTTGTTCTTCAGGAGTAGTCTTCCCCTCGTACTCAGGTTGAAAGAATTGGTTAAAATAAACCCAGGGGTTCTGAAGGATCTTACCAGTGTGTCTAGTATTACTTTTACTTCGCTGGTATTTTTCGTGGCGCCACTCCAGGTGACTTTCGCGCCCTCCGGCACAGTGATATCCGTCGCATTCTTTATTATTTGTGCCTTTAATCCTAGATATTTAGGATATGTAATTGTGGCTTCGAATTTTTTTAGCGCTGCTTTTGAAATAACTTTTACCTTACGTTTATTACTTATAATTTTTGTCCCCCTACTGTCTTTTCCTCTGACAACAACCTCTAAATCTTCACGAACCTGCTTAATTCTTCCTGTGAATGTGTTTTTTGAAGACCTTTCCATTAAAAATGTTCCTCTTTTCGAACTCATATATAACTTCTCTGGAAGCTCCTCTCCGTCTATTGTTGCGTTGAAAACAAAGTCTTGCCCTTCTTCGAGCAGATAGCTTTCCGCAACAATGTTAATTTCGAAAAGCCCCTCAACAGGAAATTCTTTAGTAAAGAAAACTACGCGCTCCGTTCCCTTTTGGAAAAATGATGGAGACAGCACGCCTATTGCCAGCATAATCAACAACAGTGGTAAGAGCCAAACTACAAATCTTCTGTTCTCTTTGAAATCAATTGCATCCGCGAATGGTACCAAAGCCAAGCTGGAGCTTCTTTGCTGTACACTAGCTCTCAACAACTCGTAATCACGACTGTTTTCATTTAAATTAGAGCTTAGCTGCAGCGTGTTTAAAAGTCTGTCTGACACTTCCGGAAAGTGGCCACCAATGATGTCCGCGGCTTGAAACCTATTAATTCGTTTCCCTAAAGCGTTTAGATTTAAATAAGGTATTACAATATATTTAACTAGTATAAATCCGTTTGTGAGTAAGAAGGTGAAAAGTAGTGAGGCTCTAACAACAGTGCTAAACCGTCCGAAATACTCAAGAGTCACCACCAATAGAAACGTTAAAAGGAACACTCCTAAAAACAAAAGAAGTCCTTTCACTATAAGGTTCTTATAGTGCTTACGGATAAATCCGTCTATTTGCTCTAATAACTGTTCAAATGTGCTCATGCGTTCCTAACTCACTAAGGTACAATAAAGCCTTATTAAATGCTAACGTAATTATATGTACATTATTCGGCGTGATTCGTTCATGCTGCGGTTTTGCCGTTGTTTAGTATTGAGTATCTTTGTAGCCTAAAAACGATTCAAATGTCAGAAACTAACGTAAGAGTGCGCTTTGCTCCTTCTCCTACAGGACCACTACATATTGGTGGAGTACGAACAGCTCTTTATAATTACCTTTTTGCAAAGAAACATAACGGAACCTTCATCATTCGAATAGAGGACACGGATCAAACACGTTTTGTTCCGGGCGCTCAGGATTATATTCTGGATGCACTTGACTGGTGTGGTATCATGCCAACAGAAGGTCCTAGTATTGGTGGTGACCATGGGCCATATGTACAGTCTGAACGCAGAGAAATGTACCGTCCATATGCAGAAAAGTTAGTAGCTGAGGATAACGCATATTACGCATTCGATACATCTGAAGAGTTAGATCAAATGAGATCGCAGGCAAAAGAAATGGGAATGCCTAACTGGCAATACAACAGTGTTACCAGAGGTTCTATGAAAAACTCATTAACACTTCCTGCTGACGAAGTATCCAAAAGGATAGAAGCCGGAGAACCATACGTTATTCGTATGAAAATGCCTCGTAACACAGATATACGATTTGAAGATGAGATCAGGGGTTGGGTTGTTGTAAATACAAACAACCTGGATGACAAAGTTTTGTTCAAATCTGACGGGATGCCTACATACCACCTTGCGAACATTGTGGATGATCATACTATGGAAATTTCTCATGTTATTCGGGGTGAAGAATGGTTGCCCTCTGCACCTCTTCACGTTATGTTATACGATGCATTTGGATGGGACCGTCCGAAATTTGCTCACCTTCCATTGTTATTGAAGCCTGATGGTAACGGAAAACTATCTAAACGTGATGGCGACCGTTTAGGTTTTCCTGTTTTTCCAACGAACTGGACAACTACCGATGGTGACCTTTTCGCGGGTTATCGTGAGCAGGGATATTTTTCTGAGGCATTTATTAATATGTTGGCCTTTTTAGGGTGGAACCCCGGAACGAATCAGGAGATTTTCAGTCTTGATGAATTGGTGTCTGCATTCACTTTAGATAGGGTTGCGAAAGCAGGTGCGAAGTTCGATCCTGATAAAACAAGATGGTATCAACAACAGTACCTAAGAAACAAATCAAACGAAGAACTAGCAGGGTTGTTATCGCAAAAATTAAACGGTGATTACGATTTAAGCCGTTTACCTGCTGTTTGTGGTATGATGAAAGAGCGTGCAACATTTGTTGAGGATATCTTGACAGAGGGAGTG
>JALRKF010000058.1 GCA_023254905.1 Crocinitomicaceae bacterium
GACATAAGAAAGGGTATCCATTCCAGAACCTCCGTATTTTGGATCCACCATCATCCCCATAAATCCAAGCTCTCCGAGTTCTTTAATTTGTTCTGCCGGAAATTGCTGCGCATTATCGCGCTCGATAACACCGGGCTTCAATACATTCTGAGCAAAATCACGGGCAGCTTCCTTCACTGCCAAATGCTCTTCTGTTAGTTCAAATATCATAGTATAACGAGTTTTTAGTTTTGTAAGAATGACAAATTTAACGCTTTAATTTTATTTATACTTTTAGTACATGACTTCATTTTTAACTATTGGTTTAATGTCGGGAACATCGATGGATGGACTTGACATCGTCTTATCAAAATTTGATAATGAGAATGATCAATGGCGATTTTCAATTGAAAACTATAAAACATATAATTATCCTGAATTTTGGATAGAAACTCTTTACAATTCGAAAAATTTATCAGGACTTGAGCTGATGATCGCTGATAAAGATCTTGGCACATATTTCGGTGAGAGAGTACAAGAGTTTCTCTCTGAGTTCAATATAAATAAAAACCAAATTGACTTTATCGCATCGCATGGACATACTGTTTTTCATCAACCAGAAATAAATCTAACAACTCAAATTGGCTGTGGACAGAGTATTGCCCAGTCTACTGGCATTCCTGTAATAAATGATTTCCGAACAAAGAATGTTTTAGCAGGAGGTCAAGGTGCTCCTCTCGTTCCGATTGGTGACCAATTACTATTTCCCGGCTACAACGCGTGTCTCAATATCGGAGGATTCTGCAATATTTCAGTAAAAACAAAAAGTCAGATCGTAGCTTATGATGTATGTCCGGGAAACCTTCCACTCAATCTTTACGCTCAAAAGTCTGGTTTCAAATGTGATTTCAATGGCGATATTGCGCGTGAAGGGGAAATTAATCGTGACCTTTTAGTAAGATTAGATGAGCTCTCCTTCTATCAGAAGAAAAATCCTAAATCACTGGGAACAGAGTGGTTAGATAATGATTTTTTAGTTGAGATAGGTGATTCTGTGAGTAATAAAGACGCACTTAGAACACTTACAGAACACATTTCAAATCAACTCGCAATTGCTTTTGACAATCACAACTTGGCTAATGTACTAATCACTGGTGGTGGAGCAAAAAACACCTATTTGATTGATTTGCTTCGGTCAAAAACATCAACCAAAATACAAATTCCTGAAATCGCCATTGTTGATTTCAAAGAAGCGCTAATTTTTGGATTTCTTGGAGTACTTTACACATTAAGAATTCCGAATTCGCTTGCATCCGTTACAGGTTCAAAGGAGAACATAATCGGTGGTACATTTCATTCGCCTTGATTTCAACTATTAATCTGTTCGTAACTCGTTTACCTTAAACGATTTTGATCGCCTTTCCAATCATAACTTTGTTAACTTTGCGGCGTTACTTTACATACTTATGAAAGAGCTATTAGAGAAATTTGAAAACAAACAACCTGAAATTGTTTTTGAGTGGAAAGACCCTGAGACTGAAGCGGAAGGTTGGGTAGTAATTAATTCGTTAAGAGGTGGTGCTGCGGGAGGTGGCACGCGAATGCGTCCTGGACTTGACAAAAGAGAGGTTGAATCTCTCGCGAAAACGATGGAAGTAAAATTCACCGTTGCCGGACCCCCAATCGGTGGAGCGAAGTCGGGTATCAACTTTGACCCGAAAGATCCACGAAAGAAAGGTGTTCTGAAACGTTGGTATGCTGCAGTTACTCCTTTGCTGAAGCACTATTACGGAACGGGAGGCGATTTGAATGTGGATGAGATCCATGAGGTAATACCTATAACTGAAGATTGTGGAGTTTGGCACCCACAGGAGGGTGTATTCAACGGTCATTTCCAACCAAAAGAAGCTCAGAAGATTAATAGAATCGGACAGCTACGTCAAGGAGTTCTTAAGGTCATTGAGTCAGACGAATTTTCACCGAAAATTGAGAGAAAATATGTTGTGGCTGACATGATTACAGGATATGGTGTTGCGGAATCAGTAAAACATTTCTATAAAATATTCAAGAATACAGATGTTGTTGGTAAACGTGTCATTGTGCAAGGTTGGGGTAATGTTGGCTCCGCTGCTGCCTATTATTTAGCGCAAGAGGGCGCTGTAATTGTCGGGATTATTGATCGGGTTGGTGGATTAATGAGGGAGGATGGATTCTCGTTAAACGATATACGTGAGTTATTCCTTACGAAGGATGGAAATGCATTAAGCACAACCAATATGTTAAGTTTTGAGGAAGTAAACGCAAAAATATGGGACATGAATGCCGAAGTCTTTATTCCATGTGCGGCGTCAAGACTTATCACGGAAGAGCAGCTCGATAGAATGATCTCGGCCGGAATAGAAGTAATCTCTGCAGGTGCTAACGTACCATTTGCTGATCCACAGATATTCTTTGGACCGATCGCTGATAAGGCAGATAATCAAATTAGTGTTATTCCTGACTTTATTTCAAATTGCGGTATGGCAAGAGTCTTCGCATATCTAATGAGTAATGACCTGGATAAACTCACTGATGAAGGAATTTTCTATGATACCAGCTCCGTAATTGAAAAAGCCTTACGAGATACTTATGCCAAAAGTAATGACTCAAAAGGAATCGCTAAAACCTCATTCGAAATAGCTCTAAATCATTTGATTTAAACAAACTTAAATTTAACTATGGAAACTTTTATTGTTGGTGTTTTTGTTCTCGGTTATTTGGCAATAACTCTCGAGCATAGTCTTAAAATTGATAAACTTATCCCCGCCTTGATCATGATGGCTTTCGCATGGGCAGGAATCGCATTTGGGCTGGACAATTTCGACTCTTGGTTCGATAGCCACCATGCAACACTAGTAGACGGATTTGGAGCATTATCGCATGAATCGAAGTCTGAGTGGATGGAATCAACTCTACTGCATCACTTTGGCAAAACTTGTGAGATTCTTATTTTCTTGGTAGGAGCAATGACCATTGTTGAGATAACAGATCATTTTAATGGTTTCCAAGCGATTAAAAGAGTAATTAAGACAAATAGTAAGGGAACATTGCTTTGGATTGTTTGTATACTTGGGTTTATACTTTCTGCAATTATTGATAATCTCACTGCTACCATCGTTTTAATAACCATTTTAAGAAAAATAGTAAAGGACAATAATCTAAGAATTTGGTATGCAGGTATGATAATCGTTGCTGCAAATGCTGGAGGCGCCTGGTCTCCTATTGGAGATGTCACAACTACAATGCTTTGGATGGGAGATAAAGTATCGGCTGCACAATTGATTCAGCAATTACTGATTCCGTCATTAATTTGTATGGTAATCCCTACTCTACTTGCAATGTTCCTTCCCGTTTTTAAAGGAAGAATTGAACAAGTCGAAGAAGAAGAAAAAATTAGTAAACATGGTACAAAAATGCTCTTCATTGGACTTGGAATGATAGTTTTTGTGCCTATTTTCAAAACGATTACCCACCTACCACCGTATGTTGGAATGATGCTTTCCTTAGGAGTTGTATCACTGATTGCTGAATTCTTGAGTAATAGAGATTTTAGTATTACAAGCGTTGAAAATCACAGCCATGTCCACGGTCCTACCTTTAAAGCATTAACAAAAATAGAAATGCCATCGATATTATTTTTCCTAGGTATTTTGATGACCGTCGCTGCACTAGAATCTTTGGGTCTGATTTACATGTTTGGTAACTCTGTAATAGACTCAGGTATGGACATTAATATCTTTGTGACGTTACTTGGAGCTGGTTCTGCCGTAATAGATAATGTACCATTAGTTGCGGCATCAATGGGAATGTTCCAAGAAGCGATGGATGCTTCGCTTTGGCACTTCATTGCTTATGCTGCAGGGACAGGAGGAAGTATGTTGATCATAGGCTCAGCAGCAGGAGTTGTTGCTATGGGAATGGAAAAGATAAGTTTCTTCTGGTATTTGAAAAACATTGCATGGTTAGCTTTAATCGGCTACCTTGCAGGTGTTGGAACATTTCTTGTATTTCAGTAAATCAATTAATTAACCGTAAAAGGAAATATTATGAGTACATCAATTTTATTACAAATCCAAACTCAGGCTGAGGAAGTAATTACAGATGGAGTTGTCGACAAACCGCTATGGGATATTGTTAAGGAATCAAGTCAAGGATTTGGATTGATCATCAATGTGTTGCTTGCCTTGATGTTAGGCTACGCAATATTTGTTTTTGTAGAAAGGTATCTTGCCTTACGTAAGGCAACGAAAGAAGAAGCTGGTCTCTTATCCAAGATCAAAGATTACATTATGGATGGGAAAATTGACTCTGCAAAAGATTTCTGTTCTCGTTCCAATTCGCCTTCCGCAAGAATGATCGAAAAAGGACTTTCTCGATTAGGAAGACCTATAGAGACAATATCCGCTTCAATTGAAAATACGGGGAAGCTAGAAATATTAAGATTAGAGCAAAGATTAAGTTTTTTAGCAACAGCAGCAGGTGCAGCTCCAATGATAGGTTTCCTCGGAACCACTGTTGGAATGGTAGTTGTGTTCATTGATCTTGGAAATGCAACATCTCTTGAATTGAGTATTATTGCACCAGGTATAATGACTGCAATGATAACTACAGTTGGAGGATTGATTGTTGGTATTATTTCTTACATCGGCTATAATTTCCTAGTTGCAAAAATTGGTCGAGTAGTATATCAAATGGAAAATGACGCATTAGAGTTCATGGACCTTCTTCATCAACCAGGAAAATAAATAATCATGGGATTTGGAACGAACAATAAAATCAAGGTAGAAGGTGGAATGGCTTCCATGACTGACCTTGTATTTCTATTGCTCATATTCTTCATCATCATGAGTTTATTGAGCAATAATCAGACTCCTATAGATTTGCCAGAGACATCTGAGGATATACATCCTGTGCAGGATCCTGTAACGCCAACTGTTGTAATTACAGAGGATAACCGTTATGTAGTCATGAAGGGAGGCGATGTTATTGGTGGAACTATGGATCAGCCCTTAGAGTTTGAGGACATCAAAGAAATTGCAGCCAATGCCGTGAATGAATCAGGTGAAATGAAATTGAAAATAGCAGGACATCGAAAAGCAAGCTATGAGGCAGTATTTCAAGTATTAGCACTCTCGCAAGCAAATAGTTGGGACCCCGTATTGGCATATGATAAATAGAAAGTAAATGGCAACAATTCCAATAGTAAATACCGTTGATAAACGAAAAGGTATCGTTGCCTCGATAGTTATTATGCTATTGATCTTACTCGCCATGTTCCTTATCAAATTTGAGATTGCCAATCCCCCACCACAAGATATAATCGTAACCGCCTCCACCGTTTTTCCAGAAGAATTAAATCTTGACAATCTTAAAGTTGAAGGAGGAGGCAGCAAAGGAGCTGCTTCGGATAATCCTATCGATGATCCTAAACCTCAAACCGAGAAGGTGATCACAAAGAAGGAAAATCCTGACACAAAAGAAGTAACAGGAGAATCGAACAATACCAACTCTCCCACTTCCAGCAATGAAGCTTCTACAACTCAACAATCTAATAATCCATTTGGAAGTGGTTCTTCTAACTCCGGTCAAGGATCTGGCGACAACGGGCCTTTCGGCACGTCAACAGGTCCAGGTACGGGTTCTGGCGATGGAACTGGCGGAGGTGGTAGTATCAAAAGGACACTAGTAAAAATCCCATCTGTTGATGATCTTCGCTCCAATGTTGATGTAACAATAACCCTAAAAGTAACCATCGATCCGGAAGGAAATGTACTTTATGCGCAGAACGTAAAAGGTTCAACAACTACAACCAACCAGATCTTGATCAATAAAGTCATCAATCGTGTAAAAAGTGGAGCGAAATATAACAAGGCACCAGGTAGTGGTTTGATGACCGTGTCTCTTCCTGTTACGATTCGAGCAATTTAAATATGCATTCAAATCAGTCATATGAAGACTGTACAGCTTGGCTTTTTGAGCAATTCCCCTCTTATCAGAAAATAGGTTCGAAGGCCTACAAACCGACACTGGAAAATACACGAAAGCTATTATCCATTTTTGATAATCCCGAAAAGAAATTAAAATTCATCCACATTGCAGGCAGTAATGGTAAGGGTTCTACTGCCGCATATATCGCATCACTCTCCAGAGAATCGGGTTACAAAACAGGATTATTTACCTCTCCACACATCAAAGATTTTAGAGAACGTATTCGTGTAAACGGTGAAATGATAAATGAAGTAAACGTCATTCAGTTTGTTCGGCAAATTCAAAATTTTAAACTCGATTTCAACCCAAGTTTCTTTGAAATGAGCTTGGTTCTGGCACTATTATATTTCTCTGAGTTGGAGTGTGATATTGTGGTCTTAGAAACGGGATTAGGAGGTAGATTAGATGCAACAAATGTTGTGCGTTCAGAAATTAGCATTATCACAACAATTAGCCTAGAGCATCAAAAAATACTAGGTAACACAATTGAGAAAATTGCTGTAGAAAAGGCTGGTATTATTAAAAATGGTAATCCGATAGTAATCGGCAATGTACCCTCCGATGCTCGTGAGGAGATTGTTAGAATAGCAAGTGACAGAGCATCACAAGTAATTGACTTCGAATACAAAGATTGGAAGGAAATTCCATTGATAACTGATTACCAAAAAATTAATTTATCCATCGCCGATACAGCTGTTAAAATTATGCATCGGAGAGGTTGGAATTTCAAACTGTCAGAATGGCCCGCGGCCATTCAAAACCTTTCGAAAAATACAGGTTTCTTTGGTCGCTTCGAAATAGTAAATAAAAATCCTTTAGAGGTCTGGGATGTATCTCATAATGCAGAGGGCATAGAAACAACGTTATCATCGTTTGAAAAAATGTTCGAAGGACGTATGAATATCGTAATAGGTCTAAGTTCGGATAAAAACATTTTGGAAATTGTTAGGATTCTACCATCTAAGTCTAATCTTTTCGTTACGACATTTAGCAGCGAAAGGAGTGCAAGTATGGATCAATTGCGATCAGCATTTGAGACAAAGAAATTTGAAAAAGTAATGTACTTTTCTAACCCTAAAACAGCCATAAATAGAGCAAAAGAGCACTCCTCATTTTCTGATGGGACAATTGTTTTAGGAAGCTTTTTTCTCTTTGAAAATTTGTTCTAATATTTTTTTAAAAAGTTTGCAGATAATAAAATCAAGTGTATATTTGCACACCCTATCGGAACGACGATAGGTTCACTTAAAAGGGAGCTTAGCTCAGTTGGTTTAGAGCACCTGCCTTACAAGCAGGGGGTCACTGGTTCGAATCCAGTAGTTCCCACAAAACATGAATCCTGTGATACTCAAGTATCATGGGATTTTTTGTTGTTAGCTTATATTAATAAATAGTTAAGAACATGAACAGATGATTAAACCCTCGTTCATTCATTTATCTTTGTCATTCAAACACACCAAGTTTAATCATTACGAGTTCGATTTTGACAGAAATTACTGATTTTAAAATACTTGCAGAAAAACGGGTAAATCTCCTTTCTGGGCAAAATGGTGAGCGAATCATTGAGTACTTTGAAATAGATAAAGCTTCTGAAAAAAGTATAAATGTCTTTTGGGAAAGAATAGAAGAATTAGTAGATGGAAATCCATTTCATTTTATTGTTGACCTATCGCAAGCCGAACCGCCAAATGCAGCTATAAGAGCTGCGGTGCATGAAAGATGGAATAGAGTATCCGATATATGCGTGAGCACCCAAGCCATTGTCAAAAATAATATTCTTTTAAAAATCGCAGCGAAGTTTGTCATGTCGTCAATAGGCGTTAAAAATTTCAGAACCGCCAAAAATTTTGAAGAAGCTAAACAACACATTTATTCTAAAAATTGATAAAATCGAAAATTGCAAGAATTCTGGGTAATAATAAAAGGCTGAAATTTGTGTAATTATAATGGATAATCAAAAAAACGAAGCAGAAATTAAGGATAGAGTAAAAATAATTGACTGGAAAAAAGATGCTCCAATTATTATCCTTGAGGAATTCGAAAAACAAACAGTCGCTACATCAAAATTACTTTGGGATGAAGTCGAACACCTGGCAAACGGTAAACCGTTTTATGTTATAGTCGATCTTAGCAATTCAGAAATTCCTGACGCGGAACTAAGAGCTTTCCTCGTTACAAGATACGAGAAGCTGAAAAATTCCATTTTATTCATTTATGCCTACGTTGGTAAAAAAATCATTTTCAAGACCATGTTGAAATTTCTTGCTGCATCAGCCAGATATAATAATTATGATGTAATTAAGAGTGTACAGCATGGTCTAGAGAAAATTAATAAGAGAAATGATATTTAATCGCGGACATATCACAGATTACCTGTCGCTAATTCTGCATGGGGATTTCCCTTTTTCCATTGATTCTCTCAGTCAATTAGAAAATGATGAAGATCGAGAATTACTTTACGGTTTGGTTTGTTTGTCTGAGGATTTGGAATATTACAGAAAAAATATAAATAAAAAACTTAATAACTTCAAAAGCACAATATTTAATTCCTCTGCAATCGCAATATCCAACTTAAAGGGTGAAGTTATCGAATGCAACGATGCCTTTTCAATACTTACAGGATATTCTAAAACGGAACTTATTGGAAATAACTTTAGTCTCCTTAAATCTGCCAACCATACAAAAGATTTTTTTGAGGAGCTGTGGGCTAAAATAACAAATGGAGATATCTGGGAAGGAGAAATCCAGAATCAAAAACAAAATGGAGAAAAGTATTGGATTAAAGCATTGATATTTCCGATGAAGGATATACGTGGAGAAATTCAAGAGTTTTGGTCTATTAATCAGGATATTACTATCACCAAAAAACTGGAAAAAGAACTAATAGATAAGAATGACCAGCTTTTTGAGGCAATCCAGTCGAAGGAACTATTAATGAAGGAAATGCATCATAGGGTAAAAAACAATTTACAATTGATTGTGAGCATGCTACAAATAATGCAATCAGATAATCCTGATAATGAACATCTATTTACTAAAATCATTAATAGAATAAATTCGATTTCTTCTGTTCATGAGACGCTATACAAAGAATCAGAAAATGGACTTATCGAGTTATCAAAATATGTAGAAAACATCATAAATATTGATAATTATACTGAACTGAGGGATATCCACTATTCAATTAATACAGATAAAATTTACTTAAGTGCTGATATATGTACTTATTTGGGTATCGTATTGAACGAGTTAATTACCAATAGTTTCAAACATGCATGGACAAATTCAAACTCTGAGGAAAGAAGAGAAATAAGTTTAACGTGTAAAATTTTTCCACTGCATATTAGCGTAATCTACAGTGATAATGGCAGTGGAGTTCAATCAAGTGACAAGAAAAACTTAGGGTCAATGCTTATTGAAACTTTGGTCCAAGGGCAAATGTCTGGAGAATTAATTATTCCAACAAAGGATGGCTACGAAGCTCAAATTAGAATACCAAGAGATAATTTACAGGTTGATTCAATCTCGACTTCTTCGAATTATCAAAATAATTAATTCAATTTTTACTTTTTCTGAAGAATTATTGTTTCAAGCTTTGACTTCGTTGTAAATCGTCTGTTTTCTTATATTTAATTAACAAATTAATTATATGAACCTGAGAATATCATCTTTTGATGAGTACAAAACGGCGTACGAGAAGAGTACTCATGAACCTGAAGCATTCTGGGAAGAAATCGCAGACACTTTCACATGGCAAACTAAATGGAAGAACACACTTTCATGGGAGTTCAACACGCCAAATGTAAAGTGGTTTGAAGGAGGAAAACTAAACATCACGGAAAACCTACTAGATCGCCATTTACCGGAAAGAGCAGATCAGGTGGCATTCCACTGGGAGCCGAACAATCCCAATGAGGCTGGTAAGCAGATCACCTACGGAGAGCTTCACGAAGAAGTGTGCAAACTTTCCAATGGACTGAAAGAGCTTGGCGTTGGAAAAGGAGACCGCGTTTGTATTTATATGCCAATGGTGATCGAATCTGTAGTAGTGATTCTTGCGTGTGCACGCATCGGTGCAATCCATTCAATTGTATTTGCAGGTTTTAGCTCACAAGCTTTGGCAGATCGTATCAACGATGCTGAAGCGAAACTTGTACTAACTGCTGATGGATTAAATCGTGGAGGTAAAAAAGTTGATTTAAAGACAATGGTGGATGAAGCCATCTCTAAATGCCCTTCTGTACAGCATGTGGTTGTACTTGATTGCATCAATTCTAATCCTACTTTAAATGAGAAAGATATTTGGTATCACGAACTTATCTCCAATCAAAGCGAATTTTGTATCGCTGAAGAGATGGATTCTGAGGACTTATTGTTCATTCTATATACCTCTGGCTCCACTGGAAAACCCAAAGGTGTAGTACACACTTGTGGTGGATACATGGTTTACACGGCTTATTCTTTTCAGAATGTATTCCAGTATCAAGAAGGTGATGTTTTCTGGTGTACAGCTGATATCGGATGGATTACAGGTCATTCCTACATTGTATATGGTCCTCTTTTATCTGGTGCTACTTCAGTAATTTTTGAGGGTATACCTACATTCCCGGATCCAGGTAGGTTTTGGCAAGTGTGTGAAAAGTATAAAGTAAATCAATTCTATACTGCTCCAACAGCAATTCGATCCCTCATGGGAGCTGGTCTTGAATACGTTCAGCCTTATGACCTATCGAAACTCAAAGTAATTGGTTCCGTTGGTGAACCGATTAATGAGGAGGCTTGGCAATGGTACTACAAAAATATAGGTAATGAAAAATGTCCTGTAGTAGATACTTGGTGGCAAACAGAAACCGGTGGTATTATGATATCGGGACTAGGAGACTTGTCACCAATGAATCCGACGCATGCCGGATATCCTTTACCTGGAATACAACCGGTATTATTGGATAACGAAGGAAATGAGATCGGTGATAACGAAGTAGAAGGATATCTGTGTATGAAGTTTCCTTGGCCATCGATCTTGAGAACTACCTATGGAGACCATGAAAGATGTAAGAATGTTTACTTCTCGAACTATGACGGATACTACTTCACAGGCGATGGGGCAAAACGCGACAAGAATGGAATGTACCGTATTATTGGCCGTGTGGATGATGTGATCAACGTAAGTGGACACCGTTTTGGAACAGCTGAAATAGAAGATGCAATCAATACAAACGAATATGCTATTGAATCAGCGGTAGTTGGTTACCCACATGATATTAAAGGACAGGGAATTTATGCTTTTGTTGTTGTAGATGGAGGCCTTAAGGACGATGATGAAGCAATTATTGAATCCATTTCTGTATCTGTCTCGCAAATGATTGGCAAAATTGCAAAACCTGATAAGATTCAATTAGTTTCTGGCCTGCCTAAAACGAGATCAGGAAAGATCATGCGTAGAATCCTTCGAAAAATAGCTGAGGGAGAAAGGACCAATTTTGGTGATACCTCCACCCTATTAGATCCTTCAGTAGTTGAAGAAATAATAGATAGAGCTTTATAGTAGTTATTTCTTAAGTGAATAGTTAAAAAAAAGAGCCGCGCTTAAGCGAAGCTCTTTCTTCTGGCGGAGAAAGAGGGATTCGAACCCCCGGTACCTCTCGGTACGCTGGTTTTCAAGACCAGTGCATTCGACCACTCTGCCATTTCTCCGAGGCAAAAGTAGCAATACTTTGAAAAACCACAACAGAATATGAAAAAAAATAAACCTTGTACAGGCTATTTTCAATCCTATTTTTAATTCGTAAAAAGAAACACATCGATTACCATTTCTTTTTCGCAGAACAATCAATAATAAGTAATATTCACTTCCATCCCCTTCAATTTTGTAACTTTACAACCTAATGTTTACCAATGAGGGTATTTTTACTTTTTGCAATTCTTTTCCTGAGTTTTATTGGTCAATCTCAAAATAAACTAAGAGCTTACATTGACCACAAACAATTTTATGCTCCGGGAGTTGGGAATTATATCGAATTCCAGCTTCAATTTGTTGGACACACTGTAAAATACAGCGGTGTAGAAGGAGGACTGATGGGTGAGTTGGCTGTTTATCTCGATGTTCTTGAGAAAGACAGCACTATTCTTTCGGAGGCTTATCGCCTTCAAACTCCTCTAATGAAGGACAGCATCGTTGAAGACTTTTTTGATATTATAAGATTTAAAATAGACCCTGGGAATTATTCCTTTAAGGTTGAATTAAAAGATCTAAATGCAGACAAACCTGCATTAAAAGCAAAACAGAGCTTTTCCGTTAATGATCTGAATACAACAATAAGCTTCTCAGATATTATAATTGCTGAAATGGCGTCTAAGGGAGATGGCACTTCACCTTTTTACAAATCGGGGTATGATATTATTCCTCGTTTTTCTAACTTTTATCCTGAACAGTTAACCGTAATTCCTCTTTACTTCGAAGTTTACAATACCAAACTCCTTGGTGATTCTCTATTCGGTGTACAAGAACAATTAATTGATGCAGAGACTGGAGAGGAAGTTATCGGATTCAAATCATTCACAAGGTACAAAGTTGGTGAAGCTGTACCTGTATTTCGTAAGATCAATTTAGAATCAGTTCCAACAGGTAAATATTTAGTGAGGTATACCCTAATAAATAAGGGTTTAATAGAATTGGCAACGCGAGAATACGAATTTGAAAGGACCAATAATATCACGTCAGATTTAACGGTAGAAAATATTGTTTTGGATCCTGCGTTTCAGAAATCAATTTCTGCGGATAGTGTCGGTTTCTACATAGAAAGTCTCATACCCATCTGTGGACCTGCAGAAGTAAAGAATATCATTAATATAGCCAAGAGGAAGGAAGAAGAATCTGCAAGAAAATATATTCAACAATTCTGGACGACAACAGCCCAAAATGGACCATATGAGGAATGGATCAAATACAAACAGCAAGTGCAGCTTGTAGAAAGATTATACTCCAACAACTTTCAAGAAGGATTCGAAACTGACAGAGGACGGGTCTATTTGCAATACGGATCACCTACAAATATCGTCCGTCGCGATCTATCTAGCAGTGAGTACCCTTACGAAATCTGGCAATACAATAAAATTGGAGTGTTCAGTAATAAACGATTTGTATTCTACAACCCTGACTTAGTGAATAATACTTATCAGCTGCTTCATTCGGATATGATCGGAGAGCTAAAGAATCCAAACTGGCCCAGAGAGCTTGTTAAAAGAAATTCAACGAACGGAAATATTGATGATCCTAATTCAGGGGTAATTGATCACTGGGGAGGGAATAGTGACGACTTATTCAGACAGTATTAATGAGTGAATTGAATAATGCAAGTGATGCTGCTGTTGTCATTCTGAACTGGAACGGTAAGAGATATCTCGAGAAATTCTTGCCCAGTGTTTTGAAGTACACCCCAGGGACTCGAATTATTGTAGCAGATAATGCTTCCACTGATGATTCCATTTCTTTTTTAAAATTAGAATATCCAACAATTGAGATAATCGAAAATGAAACTAATGGTGGTTTCGCAAAAGGCTATAATGAAGCTCTGAAAAAGGTTAATTCAAAATATTACGTACTTCTAAATAGTGATATTGAGGTAACTGAAAACTGGTTAGATCCGCTTTTGGAAATCATGATTGATAAAACAATCGCAGGTTGTCAGCCTAAAATTTTAAGTTATCAAAACAAAGCCTACTTGGAGCATGCAGGTGCTGCAGGAGGCTTCATTGATATAAATTATTTTCCATTTTGTCGAGGAAGGATCTTCGAAACAGTTGAAAAGGATGAGGGGCAGTTTGATTTTCCAGTGGAAGTCTTCTGGGCTACAGGTGCATGTTTGCTGATTAGGTCGGAGAGCTTTCATAGTGTCGGAGGATTCGATGAAGACTTTTTTGCACATATGGAAGAAATTGATCTTTGTTGGCGTCTCAAGTTAGGAGGTTATAAATTCATGGTTGCACCGACTTCTTCGGTTTTTCATGTCGGTGGAGGTACGCTCCCCTATTCCTCTTCGAGAAAAACTTACTTGAACTTTCGAAATAGTCTTTTTATGGTTATTAAGAATCATAACGGCTGGCTATTTCCCAAGCTAGTCTGGAGGCTTTGCATAGACGGTATAGGTGGATTTAGATTCCTAATCAGGGGAGAGATTGATCAGCTTCTGGCTGTTCTTAAGGCACACGCATCAGTTTACAAAAATTTAGGTAAATTCTTAAAGAAAAGACGTGTTATTCAGCGCAATTCAAGTCAAGCAAACCTAACTGGTTTGTTTAAGGGGAATATCCTCTGGAACTATTACATCAAAAAAGTGAAATCATACGTTCACCTCAATCAACGTTTATTCAAATAGTTCTTGTAGTAATCTACTGCAAGGCTATATCCATCAAGTCCAAATCCATAAATACATCCTATTGAAACTGCCGAAATCATTGAGTCATGCCTGAATTTTTCACGTGCAGCAATGTTACTGATATGCACTTCCAAGACTGGAACTTTTATCCCTGTTATACAATCCCTCAAAGCAACGCTTGTATGGGTATAGGCACCTGCATTAAGAATAATACCGTCATGCTTGGAATCTTGTAATGAGTTGATTAGTTCTCCCTCAACATTCGAATGATAATAATCGATTGTAATATCCTCGTGAATTGATTTTAAGGACAGAAGAAATGATTCAAAGGTCACTTCTCCATATATTTCTTGTTCTCGTTGTCCAATTAAATTTAAATTTGGACCATTAACGATGAGTAATTTCATAAATGTCGAATTCGAAGCACTATATTAAGGATTTTGTAGCATACCTGAAAATAGAAAAGGGTCTTTCAGAAAACTCGATTGAAGCTTATCTCAACGATGTATTAAAACTTGAGAATTACAGTCGGCAAAACGGAAAGGAAATTTCTGATCTCGGTTATAATGATCTTAAGAATTTCGTGAGTGAGCTTTATGACCTCGGCTTGAGTGCTCGATCACAGGCCAGGATTATTAGTGGTATCAAGCAATTTTATCTTTTTCTAATACTTGAAAATATTCTTCAAAACGACCCGAGTGAATTACTTGAGATGCCTAAAATTGGACGTAAACTCCCAGAAGTATTATCTGTTGAAGAGATTGACCAGCTTATTTATGCTATAGATCTTTCGAAACCGGAAGGTCATCGAAATAAAGCAATTTTAGAAACACTTTATAGCTGTGGACTGCGTGTTTCGGAGCTTGTAAATCTTCGTTTCGAAGATTTATTCTTTACTGATGGTTTTCTGCGAATCACAGGTAAGGGCAACAAGCAACGTCTTGTACCTGTTAGTCAGACTGTTGAGAAGGAAATCAATATTTATGTCGAAAATATTAGGACTCAACTGAAAATAAAGACGGGTAACGAGAGTTATGTTTTTTTGAATAGACGTGGTGCAAAGCTAACTCGTAACATGATCTTTACAATTATAAAAAATCTTTCTACATCGATAAATCTTCAAAAAAACATAAGTCCGCATACCTTCAGACATTCATTTGCTACACATTTATTGGAAGGCGGTGCCAATCTTCGAGCGATTCAAGAGATGTTAGGTCATGAGTCTATTACAACCACTGAAATCTATACACATCTTGACCAGTCTTTCCTCAAAGAAGCAATTATTTCATATCACCCTAGAAATAAGACAAGGTAGAACTTAAGATACTCATGATACCTGAGCGCAACTTTAATCTACTAGTTCCCCGTATAGATCGTAATGATCAGCCTTACTTATCTTCACTTTAGCAAAATCTCCTATCCGCACATATGCGTTCTCTTTTTTAATAAGAACTTCATTATCTACTTCGGGAGAATCAAATTCAGTTCTACCGATGAAGTAATCCCCTTCTACTCTATCAAAAAGTACTTTGAAAGTCTTTCCTACTTTTTGCTGATTTAGGTCATAGCTAATACCAGACTGCAATTCCATAATCTTATCGGCACGTTCTTTTTTTACTGCGTCAGGAACATCATCTTCAGCAGAGTACGCGTGCGTGTTTTCTTCATGAGAGTAAGTAAATATTCCCAAGCGATCAAATTTACTTTGTTCTACCCAATCATACATTTCCTGAAAATCTTCCTCTGTTTCGCCTGGATAACCAGCGATCAGAGTGGTTCTGATTGCAATTCCAGGAACGGCTTTACGAATATTTTCAATTAACTTTTCAGTCTTTTCACGAGTGATACCCCTTCGCATATCCTTTAAGACTTTTGTTGAGCCATGTTGTAGCGGAATGTCCAGATAATTACAAATATTATCCCTCTCTTTCATCACTTCAAGGACATCTAACGGGAAACCACTTGGATATGCATAATGTAATCGTATCCATTCAATTCCTTCAACGTCCGAAAGTTTACGAAGTAAATCCGCTAGAGCTCTCTTTTTGTATATATCTAAACCGTAGTAGGTAAGGTCCTGTGCTATTAGCATCAACTCCTTGACACCTTTTCTTGCCAGGCCCTCAGCTTGCTTTACAAGTTCTTCAATAGGCGTTGAAACATGCTTACCTCTCATCAATGGAATTGCACAAAATGAACACGGACGGTCGCATCCCTCTGCGATTTTAAAATAAGCAAAGTGCGAAGGAGTTGTCAACAAGCGTTCACCTATGAGCTCGTGTTTATAATCTGCTTTAAGCGTTTTAAGAAGACGCGGTAAGTCTCTTGTCCCGAAGAACGAATCTACTTCAGGTATCTCGGCTTCCAACTCTTCTTTATAACGTTCTGACAAGCACCCTGTGACGTAGAGTTTATCCACGATCCCATCCTGCTTCGCTTCTGCATACCTAATAATCGTATCAATTGACTCCTGTTTAGCATTGTCAATAAAACCGCAAGTATTTATGATCACAATCTCGGCGTCATCATCCATTGACTCGTGTTGTACTTCAAACTTATTTGCCTTCAATTGCGCCATCATTATTTCCGAATCAAATAAGTTCTTTGAACACCCAAGTGTTACAACGTTTACTTTATTCTTTTTAAGGGTCCTTGTCTTCATGGTGCAAAGTTAGGTAATTGTCGCAATGAAATTGTAATTAGCTGATTGGTATTATATTTGGTTAACAATTAGAAAAAGTCATGAAACACTCGATATATGCCTTAGTTACATTATTGATTCTTGGATGTGCATCAAGAAAAGAATTAGGAAAAGTAAATGAAACCAGCATAACTGTTAATAGTAATCTTGAAAAGGATTTCATCACTGCGACGCTTGGTGAATCGAAAACCTCAGATGCAATTACAATTAATGATGCTCAGATTAACGGAAACATAATGTACCTTGTTGTGGAATATTCAGGAGGTTGCCAGAATCATTCTTTTGAACTGACAGGTAGCTATGCCGTAGCAAAGTCAATACCTCCGCAACGAGCAATACAGCTGTACCATAATGCAAATGGCGATAATTGTCGTGCTCTCATTACCGATACGATTATTGTGAATATTGAAGCATTAGCCACAACTCCAATGCCAGGGAGTGAAATATTTTTAAATTTGAAAGGATACGGAAAACAACTCAAATATATCTATCAATAATTATGAAAATCGGTGTTCTTTTATCGGGATGTGGCGTTTATGACGGTGCAGAAATTCAGGAGGCAGTATTAACTTTATTGGCTATTGAAGAGATAGATGCAGAAGCTATCTGTATTTCTATTGACAAAGAACAGTACCATGTCGTGAATCACCTGAATGGCCAGGAAATGGATGAATCCAGAAATATGCTAATAGAAAGTGCCCGAATTGCACGGGGTAACATTCAAGACATTAATAATATTGATCCAGCCGATATTGATGCACTTGTTATTCCTGGTGGTTTTGGTAGCGCGAAAAATTTTACGAAATGGGCTTTTTCAGGTCCAGAAGGAGATATTCTACCTGAAGTAAAGCTCCTATTAGTAAATATGATAAACATAGGAAAGCCAATTGCTGCATTGTGTGTTAGCCCTGTGGTTATGGCAAAGGCACTTGAGGGGTCTTCAATTAATCCAAATCTTACCATTGGCTCAAAGAATGATCCTTCACCATACGATATTGAAGAATTTTCAAAAGGATTACAATCCGTTGGAATGCGAACGGAAAATAAGTCTGTTCAGGAAATTTTAGTAGATCGAAATAATAAAATCATCACAGCCCCTTGTTATATGATGGAGGCCAATATTGTTGAAATTAGAGAGAATATTCGATCTGCTGTCCACGCCCTAAAGGAGCTTATCTAGTTTTTGTTAACAACAAATACCTCAAATTGTGGGAAACTCAATGCAGCTATTTTGGGTCTTCCATCAGATTAACCTAAATTTGCAGAATACAAAAGCTAACACTAGCACTAAACTTTTATTATGAATGTATTTGGTACAAAAGGAGAAAAAGCCAATCTCGAAGCATCGATTGGACTGAAAAACCTTGGTAATCAATTCTGGAATTTAACCCCATCTGAACTTGTAGAAGATACTATCATCAATGGCCAAGGTGTTTTATCGGACACTGGAGCTATTGCAATCGAAACAGGAGAATTTACAGGAAGGTCACCGAAAGATAGATTTATAGTTTGCGACGAAAAAACAGAAGAATCTGTCTGGTGGGGAGATATTAATATGAAATTCTCTACCCAAAAATTTGATGCGCTCTACAACAGAATGAAGGCTTATTTAAATGGTAAAGATGTTTACGTTCGAGACGCGTATGCTGGTGCGGACGATAACTTTAGACTAAACCTTCGTGTTGTGAATGAATATCCTTGGTCAAATATGTTCGCTTACAACATGTTCCTTCGACCGACAGCTCAGGAGATTAAAGATTTTGAGGCTGACTGGCATATTGTGAACGCACCAGGATTCATGGCTGATCCGAAGATCGATGGGACAAGGCAGCATAATTTTGCCGTAATTAATTTTACGAAGAAGATGATAATCATCGGAGGTACAGGATACACTGGTGAGATCAAAAAAGGAATATTCTCAGTTTTAAATTATATACTTCCCCATGAGAGAAACGTACTTTCAATGCATTGCTCTGCAAATGTAGGTGAGAAAGGAGATACATCGATCTTTTTTGGTTTATCAGGAACAGGTAAAACAACTCTTTCTTCGGATCCAGATAGAAGGCTAATTGGTGATGACGAACACGGTTGGACAGGCGATACAGTATTCAACTTTGAGGGAGGTTGTTACGCAAAAACGATTGATCTTTCCCGCGAAAAAGAGCCACAAATCTACGATGCCATAAAATTTGGAGCAATCCTAGAGAACATAGGCTTTAAGGATGGCTCAGCAGAACCGGACTACCACGATTCGTCAATCACCCAGAATACTCGAGTTTCGTATCCAATTGATCACATAGATAATATAGTAGTTCCATCTAAAGCTGGTGCTCCAAAAAATATATTCTTTCTTACCGCTGATGCCTTTGGTGTTCTACCTCCAATCTCTAAGCTTAATATAGAGCAAGCTATGTATCATTTTATGTCAGGATACACGGCAAAAGTTGCAGGTACTGAAATGGGGGTTACTGAACCGCAACCGTCATTCTCAGCATGTTTTGGTGCAGCTTTCCTACCACTTCACCCTGCGAAGTATGCTGAGCTATTAGGAGAAAAACTCAAAGGAACTAATATTAATGTTTGGTTAGTTAATACCGGATGGTCTGGTGGTTCTTATGGTGTTGGTGAAAGAATGAGCTTAAAATATACTCGAGCGATGATAACAGCAGCGATGAACGGTGAGTTATCGCATGTAGAATATCAAACTCAGCCGATCTTTGAGCTCGAAATACCAAAATCTTGTCCGAACGTACCTAGCGAAATTCTCAATCCAAAGGATACATGGACAGATAAGACAGCATTTGACGAAACTGCGAATAGATTAGCATCAAAGTTTGTGAAGAATTTTGAACAATTCGAGGAGCAATCGAGTGATGCAATTCGCTCAGCAGCCCCAAAAATTATGGTTTGAAATGAACAACAATAAAATAAAAGGCCGACATGAATCGGCCTTTTTTATTTCTTAAAGTTCTCTCATAAGTAGCTTGTACATTTTGACCATAGAATCGATGTCATCAAGATGAACCTTTTCATCCGGTGTATGCACATTATCCTCGGCAGCACCAATAAAACACCAGTCAATGGGTAGGTGTGATTTCTGAAGCATTACTCCATCAGATCCACCTGCCGACTCGACTTCAAGTTGAAATGGAATACCGGATTCTTTTGCAATCGAAATGATTTTGTTCAGATAGGATTTTCTTGGTAAACCACTATCACGCATACTTATTGCTACACCACTACCATGAATGATACCCTCTGTCACCCAGGTAATATCCGATATTAGTGCCTGGTGCACCCCATACTTCTCCCATAAGTACTTAGCGCAAAAAGCGACTGAATTGCCTCCATGCTCTTCATAAGTGGTAAAAACAATAGCTCCATCCTCCAATGTCTCTGCTACCTTTAAAGCATTCCAAACACCTAATCGATTATCTAGATATGGAGACTGCACGTAAGATTTGGTTAATCTAAAATTAGGTTTAAACGTTAATATGGTTCCTCTATCAATATCTCTATCAAAAATATATTGTACATCTGTATGCGATTCAGATTCGATCACCATCGATTGCGTCTCGATCTGACCTTGAGAATCCTCCCCTACAAGATCAATACCATCCAATAGCTTGGGCCCACCAATCCTTATCAGTTCCTTATTGTAGCCAACTGAGAAACCAATAGAATCCATATGGGCATAAATAGCTGTTCTTGGGTTCCCAAAAACAAGAATTATACAGTCCTGAAAACCTCTTCCTTGGATAACTCTTGGTTTGAATTTCCAACTCAAAGAGTTATCTGCAACATATTTCAAAATGAATTCTTTCATTGGTCCCTCGTCACTTGAGGCAGATCGAATTGTTGTAAGCTTCTTGAGTAATTCCATACTAATATATCCCTAGATCAATAAGTTCAACATTGATTAATTTCATTTCTTCCAATAATGATAAACGAGAATTTAACGGTAAATGAATCTTCAATTTACATTCTATTTCAAAATTAGGATCTAATATTTCTAATTGATTCGAACTAACAATATGCATAACATCAGTCATCTGATGGTATTTAAACCTTAATTCAAACCACTGAAAGACTTCTTTTTTTTCAACTTCACCCTCTTCTAATGCCTGTTTCGCTGCTGTTTTATACGCATTCACTAAACCTCCCTTTCCAAGCTTAGTACCACCATAATAACGAACTACTCCAATAAGAACATTTGTTAAATCGAAGGCTTTAATTTGACCTAGAATGGGAGTGCCTGCACTATTCTTTGGCTCTCCATCATCATTTACTCGATAAACACTATAATCTCTACCGAATCTGTAAGCATAGCAAAGGTGTCTTGATTGATGGTGTTCCTTCCGCCATGTTTCAATCCACTCTTTCGCTTCATCCTCATTTTTACACGGTACTGCGATCCCAATAAATTTAGAACCTTTCTCTTTATAAAGCCCTTCACTTCTGCCTTTAAGTGTGTAATATGTCGAGTTAGCTTTCAACTAAAATTCCTTAATTTGTGCACATGAAGTGCATTTTAGTCATCTTATTTACAATGTTACTCATTTTTTCATGCAAGAAAGAGGATGAACAGGTAGATCCATGTCAGAATGGATTTTTAGATACAGGTGAACAATCTCCTGATTGTGGTGGGAATTGCCCACCGTGTGATGAGAATTTTATCAGTTCACTTTATTTAAAAATAAATGGTATTTCCACTTCATTTAGCAGCAAATCTCTCTCCTACACAGGCACTAATTGGATTCTATCCATGAGTAATGATACAATCGATATCAATCTTGATTTTGGCACTAATGGGAATATAGGCTCTTATGTGCTGAGCAACTTATACTCTAATTGTGATTATTTTGGAATTAATTATCCGGTACTCAACGATGCTAACTTTGCTATTAGTTATCACGATACCATCAATAACAGAATGAGCGGATTTTTTCAAGCTAAGTTCTCTCGACCTGGTTTTGTGGATACGATACGTATTACCAATGGGCAGTTCGATTATTACATATACTAAAAAGGCCGGTTGAACCGGCCTTTCCTTATTGAATAGTCAATTTCTTTTCTAAATCTTCTAAGTACGCTCTGAATTGTTTATCCGTCTCAGAAAGATTCATAACTGTTCGGCATGCATGGAGAACTGTAGCGTGATCTTTACCTCCACAATGAGCTCCAATATTTGCAAGCGATGATTTCGTCATCTTTTTTGAGAAATACATGGAAATCTGCCTTGCCTGTACGACCTCTCTTTTTCTTGTTTTACTTTTTAGAATTTCGAGAGGCAGATCAAAATAATCACAAACCACTTTTTGTATATACTCGATTGAAACTTCTCGTGCCGTGTTCTTCACAAACTTATCCACCATTTGTTTTGCCAAATCAAGCGTGATAGATTTTTTATTCAATGACGCCTGTGCGAGCAATGTATTTAAAGCCCCCTCCATTTCACGAACATTCGTATTTATGGAATATGCCAAATATTCAACAACTTCTTTTGGAAGATCTATACCATTGCCATACATCTTCTTTTCAAGTATCGCCATTCTTGTCTCAAGATCAGGCGCACTTAAGTCGGCAGATAGCCCCCACTTGAAACGTGATAATAAGCGCTGCTCCATTCCTTGCATCTCTACTGGTGGTTTATCACTTGTCAGAATAATCTGCTTGCCATTCTGATGTAAGTGATTAAATATGTGGAAGAATACATCTTGGGTTTTCTCTTTTCCTGAGAAGAACTGAACATCATCGATTATTAAAACATCTATCATTTGATAGAAGTGAATGAAGTCATTGGTAGTCTGATTTTTGATTGCATCAATGAACTGGTGTGCAAACTTTTCAGAGCCAACGTACAAAACTGTTTTGTTAGGGAATTGACTTTTTATTGAGATTCCTATCGCGTGAGCCAGATGAGTTTTACCCAATCCAACACCTCCATAGATTAGCAAAGGGTTAAATGCAGTACCTCCAGGTTTATTAGCAACAGCATAACCTGATGCACGAGCTAATCGGTTACAATCACCTTCAACAAAATTATCAAACGAATAAGAGGGGTTTAAATTCGAATCTACATTGACCTTTTTGAGACCAGGAATAATGAATGGATTTCTTATTTGCTTCTCTTCTACATTTAAAGGCATAGTAACTGGTGAATTCTTCAATGCTTTTTTGTTTAGTGCAGGAAGTTTCACTGTGTAAGGAGTCGAATTAGTTGCATTGTTCTCCATTACTATACTATACTCTAAGCGACCACTTGACCCAAGTTCTTTTTTAATCACTTTCTTCAGCAATACGATGTAGTGCTCTTCTAACCATTCATAAAAGAAATGAGAGGGCACTTGAATGGTTAACACATCATCTTCCGACTTAACAGAAACAATAGGTTCAAACCAGGTTTTGTACGCTTGAAGAGAAACATTATCTTTTATTGTCTTGAGACAAGCTTGCCAGATGCCATCATGGTCCTTGGTCATATTTCCTTAATTGTTTTGCTCGTTAATATTTCGGTCGGCAACGACAAATCCTTGCAGTTTCAGTGGTTCTGAATTGTTCCGTTTCCGTTAAGACAAATATTTACATAAAAAAGTTAAAAAAAAAGTTGTTTTGGGGTTGACTTTTTAAAAAGTTTTACTTCCAAATTTTTTAACACTTTAGTAATATTTTAAGCATTCGGTAAAGTCGGAAAAGCTAATGAGTTAATAATCAATTTCATTAGCATTTAAAATTGAAAAAGGCAGTGTTGGAACTAAATTACAACTTTTTTTCTTTCGACTTGATTAAGTTTTGGTAATTTTGAGAATCAACATTTTTGATTGAAATACAACTTTAAATATTCTACAAAATTAAGAGTCCGATATGGTGAAACGGACCAAATGGGATATTGTTATTATGGAAATTACGCCCAATATTTCGAGGTAGGCAGGGTCGAAACTCTTAGATCTCTTGGTATCAGCTATAAAGAACTAGAAGAAAAAGGAATAATGCTTCCAGTCGTTCATTACAGCGTTGATTACAAATCTCCCGCCTTCTATGATGAAGAATTAGAAATTACCACTTTGATCGCAGAAATTCGCGGCCCAAGGATTACCTTCAATTATGTTATCATTAATGCAGAAGGCAAAACTATAGCAAAAGCAACAACAGACCTAGTTTTCATACTAAAGGATAGAATGCGACCTACGGCCCCTCCTACCTTTTTTATTAATCTGATCGAAAAATTCAAGTATTCCTCAGAATAAAAACAACGATAATGTTGATTATTTCGTTTCTTTAATAGGAGGA
>JALRKF010000095.1 GCA_023254905.1 Crocinitomicaceae bacterium
AAGTGCTAATCGCAAATGTACTAGGTGACTTTGCACAGCAAATGATAAATACAGAAGTTTCCTCTCTAAGCTCGTGGGCAGCCTGGTTGGGAATGCTGGCTTATACATTCCAGATCTATTTCGATTTTGCTGGGTACTCGGATATGGCAATTGGACTAGGACGCATTATGGGGTTCCATTTCCCGGAAAATTTCGACAACCCCTACACGTCAAAAAGTATCACAGAGTTCTGGCGAAGATGGCATATAACATTGGGAACATGGATGAAGAACTACTTGTACATTCCGTTAGGAGGAAATCGTGTGTCGTCAAACGCGAGACTGTATTTCAACCTGTGGTTTGTGTTTTTAGTGTCTGGTTTATGGCACGGTGCATCGTGGAATTTCGTAATATGGGGTGCTTATCATGGGTTGTTCTTGATCCTGGATAGACTGTTCCTGGAGCGACTATTAAATAAACTAGGGACTGCGTTGAGTGTTGTGATCACCTTCTTTATCACTGTTGTTGGGTGGACGCTTTTCAGCATCGAAGATATGGTACATGCCTCAGCTTACTTAGAGCATATGTTCAGTTTTGTTGATGGAATTGATATTAGCCTTTCAAATGAGCTCGTCTTCACTGGAATACTAGCGGTATTGATCTCTTTCTTCACGCTGAGTCCATTCGGTAAGAAGTTACAAGCGTGGGTTTATTCAGATGGAGATCTTGGTACTCTTCGTACGTTGAGACTGTTGTCTATTTCAGCACTGCTATTCACCTTATGTGTCGCCTATATTACTGCATCAGGCTTTAATCCTTTCATCTATTTCAGATTCTAGTGAAACGAAAAACACACATATCGAAAAGCATATTGTTCGGGATCATCCTGCTGGGAATTTCTATTCCAATGATCCAACATATTACCGGTTTTGCAAATGTGCGTGCTTTGAAGGGTGCTGTTGTTTTAAGTGAAGCTCCGGAGTTTGCAGATTCTATGTGGTTGTACGGGCACTATCAAGTTCAGCTAGATAAGTATCTGAATGACCAGTTTGGATTCCGTCCAAGCTATGTACGCTTGCACAATCAAGTGAAGTATTCCCTTTTCAAGGATGTTAATGCAAACGGTGTTATCCTCGGCAAGGACTGGTACATGTATGAATGGAACTATATCCGGGCATATTATGGGTTAGACTTTGTGGGTGACAGTTTGATCTCCCAAAAAACCAAAAAACTGAAAGTCATCCAGGATACACTAAGGGCAAAAGGCAAAACCTTACTGGTAGTGGTTGCTCCTGGTAAAGGTTCTTTCTTCCCAGAATTTTTCCCAGACACTTCGCTGCGTGAGAAAGGAAGAACGAATTATCAAAGTTACATGGAGTTCATGAAAAGGGACTCTGTCAACTATCTCGATTTCCAAGCATGGTTTCTTCAAAACAAGGGAAAAACAGTTTATCCCCTTTATGGTAAAGGGGGTATTCACTGGAGTAAGTACGGTGAGATATTGGCGGCTGACTCTTTGATCCATCACATTGAGAAAATATCTGGTAAAGACCTGCCTGAAATCGTTCTAGATGGGGTGACTGAGAGTAGTAAAAACAAGAATGGAGATTACGACATTGGTGAGGGTCTCAACATAATTTTCCAGACACCGACCTACCCAATGGGATATCCTCAATTCCATATTGAAGAAGAGAATAAAAACACTACACGAACACTATTTGTTGCAGATTCCTATTATTGGGGAATGTTTGGTCAGGGATTTGCAAAAACAATATTTAACGATGGAGAGTTCTGGTTCTACAACAATCAGATATATCCACAATCTGCAGAACAGGATGTTCTCGTAGAGACCATAGACATTATCACAAAAGTAGAGGAAAATGAAGTTGTTGTGCTTATGTCAACTGATGCAAACCTTTACAGTTTTGCCTTTGGTTTTATCGAACGCCTTTATGACGAATATGTGAAATAAAAAGGACTCTTACGAGCCCTTTTCAATCGATAGTTTGTTGTTGTGTGAACTAAAAGCTTTTTTGATGATCTTGGGATATGTATTACCGAATTCTGTGATGCACCACTCATGAAAACGTTGCATCTCTTCTGCATCATTTATCCATCTCAATCCCTTGTATAATTCCTTTTGAAAAAGCAAAGGGTCGAAGCTAACGCTTCTTAAGATCTTTTTCGTGAATTCTAACATAGAGTTAATTAGTTTGTGTCTTGAATATAAGAAAATAAATCCTTCACTCTGCTGCACAAATGTGTTAAAAAATTAAAAAGCCACAGAGTTCTAAAACCTTAAGCCTTTTCAATACTACAAATTAACTCTACTAGTATATTTTCTTCTTGAGAACCTGGTGAATTTTATGTTCAATTTTATCGTGAACAAAAATTAATAAATGCATATTACTAACATTATATGCGGTGGGCTGGCCAACTGGAGCCAACTGATTTGGCACCTCATAGCTGTAGTCCAAATAGTACTTGCCATTTTTTTCTGTTCCACTCATAAGGTCTCTGCCTAGGGCAACACCACTTAAGGTTCCACGCATAATGTCACGGTGCACATAATCGGGGGTAAAGGTACTTTGAACATTTTGAGGAGCAACTAATGAATCTTCGATTAAATAAGCAGTAATGGCTAAATCTGAAGTTTCCAGCGACCCATCTAACACCTCCACCTCGGTGTGTAAATAAAATGCTTTTGTAGCATCATAATAGTTCACGTGTGCTTTCATCGCAACCGCTAAAGGCTTTGCCAAAACTTCATTCACCTTAGTTGACCAAAACCCACTACCATAAAAAAGATCGGTTTGTTCTCTCGTTCTACTGACTGTTCCACCAGGATTTCCAAAAAAACCAGAATTCTGCACTGTTTGACCGAAATAATTTCCTAACCACAAACCTTGTGAGTTCATAAAATTTACTGTGTAACCTTGTCCTTCATTGACTGCTTGAAAAGGACTCTCTCCAACATTTGAAGAGTGAATACTGGCAACAAACACACGAGTCGGATTAGATTCGTACAGAGAATGCGCAATATCTGCAGCTGCGGGACAATTAGAACAATTGTGTCCTGTGAAATCCTCCACCAATGCATTGGTAAATGGGTTCGTGTTAACAATCGTATCAAAATCAGGCCACTCGTTGTCCACATAGTCCTGCCATAGATTCCCCGTGGCTCCCGTGTAAAGAAGTGTATCAAGTTTGATCGCTGGAGGAAATGCCTGCTCTACACGATCACAAGAAGTAAATGTTGTTCCCAGCATTACAGCAGAAGCCACAGCGATTATTAAAGCTAAATTTCTCATGTCTTAAAAACTTTGTGTGAACGATAATGTTAATCCGTTCGAAGCCGGTACCGGTCGACAAACACCACCTACACAAAACAGTCCTGCTCGCTGTCTACCGTAAGATGCTGTCAATCTTGTAGCTCCTCTTACATAACCAACGGTTAAATATGGATGATGGATGGGGCTCGCCTTTTTTCCTTCCTTGATCTTAGAAAGATTTCCGTTCCCAAAATTGTACTGATTCATTGCACTCACAAACCAGTTTTTGTTGATTGTGTATTCAACCAAAAGTGTTACCCAGTCACCATTATCCACCGGTGTCCCATTCGGATCACTGAATCCTGTATCGTTACCCAATGAATCTCTTCTGTTCACGAAAAGTCCTTGCAGTTCCACGCGCATCGAGCTTTTGTTTTTGAACTTAAATCCACCTTCAACAACGAAAATGTTAGATTTAATATTTCCAACCTCTTTCGCTACGGTTGCCACATCATTATTCACCAGCATATTAAAGTACGATAACGTGAGGTTAAATTTCTTGCTGAACTTTTTGTAAATGTTGATGTTAAAGTCACTCCAATAAATGCTGTCGCTCATTTGGAAAGGGTTTATAGAATAATTTGGCATACGTCCCGAGATTGAATCTTGAACCATATTATCCCCTCTCTTTGGCCTGTAAGCAGTTGAGTAATTTACATTAATAGATGTCCCGTATTTACCCCCCAATTTAGTTCCACGTTTTATCGTGTAAAGGATCTCACCTTGATATGCTATCTCTCCAACAGGCTGAGTAGCATAAGGATAAAGGGAAGAAACAAGATTATAGGTATGTGTTTTTGTCATCGCCGGTAGAAAATTTATCAATACATCCTGTAACTGCTTGGTTCTGTCAGATCTGTAACTCATGTTGTCAACAGATTTAGCTTGAAGTACAATTCCTAGACCCTTCTGAGAGTAGCCTGCATTAATAACTCCTGCGTGTCCCCAGTTGTATATGTATCCATTGTCCTCCGATGGGTCTTGCTCTTTTATCACATATTCTCCATCGAGCGTAAATTTTCCGTAACGCAGTGCGGCGCGCCCGCCATAGCACCCTACATTTTCAGGCAAAATAAAATCTGAGTTGTTGTCGCGTTGGTATTTGCTAACTAAGGAACCTCCGAGCGTAACGTCTAGCTTGCTATTGCTCATGTATTTTTTCAAAGACTGATTCAGATTAACTTCAACATCTGCTCCACGTACGATTCCCTGACTATGAACTATTCTGCCTTCTTGAAAAGCAAATCGTTGGTATCCATAAATCCCTTTTACCGTAACGCCCTCTTTCGGTCTGAGAATAACGCGCATTCCATCCAACATATTATCGTAACCAAGTGCTCGATCCTCATAAGCACGGAGAGAGAGCCCGGACCCAAATTGCTCATAAAACGAGCCAAGCGTCACATCAATAAAATCGTTAGCATAACCAACATATCTCATTCCAATTCCTGTTCCATCAAAGTTTGTTGGATAGCCCTGAATTCTTGGTAAATAAGATTCTAATCGCATGCCCGCTTTAAAATTTTTATTGGTATAAAAAACGTTCATGTAAGAGTTCATTAAACCTTTTTGTGCAGGTTGATCGGCTCCGATGATCGTGTCTTCGTTTAAATACTGAAAAGTTGTTTCAATATTACCGGTAAATGTCCCTCCATCGTTTCCTTGATCTTGTGACCATCCTGCCAGAGATAGCACTGAAACGACTGCAAGCAGTGCAGTTTTTCTCATGTAAAGTATTTAATTTCTATTATTGCTCAGAGAGCTTTAAGATCTTCTCATAAAGCACTTCCTCGTCCCCTGGTGCATAATTATTGTGGGAGTAAACGATGTTTCCTTCTTTATCAAGCAGAAACGTATGTGGAACGTTATTAACCCCCATTGCTCGTTTAAAATCTCCATTGGGATCCATGAGAACCAAATATTCCCATCCCTTGCCATTTACATACATGGGAACTGCATTTTTTGTTCTTTCATCATCAATCGAGACAGCAACAAGGTTAACACCTGTTTCATCCTGCCAATCAATGTAAAGATCATTTATTGTGTTTAATTCTCTTTTGCATGGTGAACACCATGTCGCCCAAAAACTGATAACAACAGGGCCATCAAAACCCAAATCCGCAGTGTTAACCTGCTTGCCCTCTATATCTTTAAGCGTGACCGAAGGCACATGTTTACCCGTGCCTAAACCATGCTCATCTTGTGCCTTTAACGAAAAAGACAGTAACAAAAGAGTTAAAATTATTGTAATATTTTTCATAATCAATTTACTATTCCGATCCAAAAAAGCAAAAAACTTGCCAAATCCAAAAATAGGTGTTTTTGAGGACCAACAAGGCAAAACATAAAAAAGATTGTTGGATTCCTAATTTTAGAACTCTCTAAGGTACCACTTGAAAAATCGTGCGATTCATACCAAATTACCTCGGGTTGCCAACCTTGGCGCAATTATTGTTCGTTAAATAAAGTACATAGGATTACAAGAACTTGCCTGTAATCGATTTAAAGCATAACTTTATAAGGCTTATATTTGGTCGTTAAGAAAAGAAAAAACTATGAAAAAAATAATACTTGGAATCCTTGTCATCTTCGCTGGTTTATCAGTGAGTGCGCAAATTATTCAAATAGATGGCGTGGGTAACGATGTCTCTGGTACCATTGTGGATGTTACTATTGATGGAAATTCGGTTTTACCTCTCGAAGTGAAATTCGTTGTAACTAATGATACTGGTTCAGATCAGAAATGGAGAATACAGCGGGTAAGAAATAATGTTCCTGGAGATTGGGCTGACTACCTGTGTTGGCCACCGAGTTGTTACCCAACTCAAGGCGTTCAAACTTTTATAACTCCGAGCAGTGCTACATCACCAGCCCCAACAATCTTAGACGGTACTAGTCAAACTAATGATGGCTTGACAGCCGAAATGAAGCCGCAAATAACACCAGGTGGAACAGCAGATTCATTTGCAGAGTTCACCTACTACATAACAGATATTGCCGGTAATCTCGTTGATTCTGTAGGCCTGCGAGTGTTTTATTTTGTTGGTCTGGAGGAGAATGTTCCAGCAATAGGACTTACAGTATCACCTAACCCGGCAACGGACAACATTAATGTCAATGCTGAAGGTGTATCCTCGGCAATTGTAAAAGTTGTAGATGTTCTCGGAAATGAGGTAAGGAAAATAAAAATTCAGGGACAATGTAAAATTGACGTGCTTGACTTGAATAATGGTGTATACTTCGTTATTCTTGAAGCAGAAGGCTTTAAACCGGTAAACAAAAAAATTGTAATCAGACATTAAATCGTCTAATTTAATAGAAAGGGACCGCGAAGGCGTTCCCTTTTTTTTGTCCTAAATTTGAGCAAAGCACAACACTGAAGTTACCAGAGAAATATCAATTGGCGGTCGAAGCAGCGCAAAAAGCATCTAAGATCATCATGGATGAATTCCGTGACGGATTTGAAATCTACACAAAAATAGACGGTTCTCCAGTGACCTCTGCTGACTTAGCTGCATCCAAAATAATCGCTTCGGTCTTAAGTAAAACAAACGTGCCAATCATTGGAGAAGAACTGGAAAAAGATTCCTTTGCACAACGAAAAAATTGGCGGCAACACTGGAGTGTAGATCCGCTCGACGGAACCAAAATGTTCCTGGTAAAACAACCTGAATTTTCTATAAATATAGCCTTTATAGAAGGTGATCGGCCCGTGTTCGGCCTCATTGCTGACCCAGTGAAAGGGCTGATTCTTTTTGGTGGCGATGGAATCGTACCAACCATATTAAATGCAAATAACAACTTTCAAGTATTGAAGGACGTAGATATCAATACACCTATTACAATTAGTTGCTCTCGTGGATTCAAAATGTCATCGGGAAATCACTTCCTGGATAAAATTGAACAACAGTTTGGAGAATATAGACTAATCAGAAAAAGTAGCTCCTTAAAGTTCTATGACCTTGCGAAAGGAAATTCAGACCTATACCCGCGTTTTGCTCCTACCATGGAGTGGGATATTAGTGCAGGACATGCGATCTTAAGTGCCATGGGTGGTAAAATTATTGATGCAGACACGAATGAAGAGCTTACTTATAACAAAGAGTCTCTTTTTAATCCTAATTTTATAGCCATGCATAATAATGTAATTCTGGAATTTGAATAAGCGATTCCTAATATTGCTAGTTTTTCTATCTGGGTTTTCTTTTGGACAGGAAAATCTGATTCCCCTCCATTATTTTTACAAGGATCAAATGCTGGCTAATAAAGGCTCAAAACCCATTAATACTGGAGGGTTTTATCCGGCAACCGAAAAAGATTACAACTTGATGAGTTTGATCAATGACTCTTCAGATCAGTACTATAAAGCTACTGACATTATCTTCAAGAAACATTTAATTCAGTCCCGTGGAGAAGATTATTTTATTCAGATCACACCGATGGTAAACATCTCGAGAGGATCAGATCGAAATGATACGCTGGAACGTTCCTTATTTCAAAATACCAGAGGAGTTCATGTTGAGTGTGATCTCTTTGACAAGTTCTCTTTTTCCACGGCATTCTACGAAAATCAAAGTCGAAATACAATCTATGAATCCAATTACTATTCTTCAGTGGGGGAATTATATCCAAGCGGGAATAAATACACCCCTCAAAATGCTGTAATTCCTGGTGCCGCTCGTACAAAGCCATTTAAAGATGATGCTTTTGACTACGCATTTGCAGTAGGTTACTTTGTTTACAGGCCTTTCAATTCGCTAAGCATTAGAATGGGTAATAATCAGCAGTTTATTGGTGACGGATATAGATCAGTGTTACTCTCAGACAATTCCATCTACGCTCCTTATTTTAGAGTCGACTGGCAATTCCATCCTAAATTCAAGTTTACTTACTACCGATCACGTTTGATGAATTTATTGCGAAAGCCAGCAAGTGGATCAGCCGAATCATATTATGACCCTGCAGCATTAAGTGTCAACTACCTGAGCTATATTCCCAACGAGAAGATTAGCATCAGCCTCTTTGAAGGGACAAAGTGGAATATGGGCGATTCTGTTGTAAGTAAAAATCCTCACTTCCTTTATTTCAACCCTATTCCATTTGCTGGACCGGTAGCGTTAAACACTAATGAAGTAAGCAGTGTCATTGGGCTAAATGCGAGCTATCAGTTATTGGACAAGCATCGTGTTTACGGACAATTTGGAATCACAGATTTCGATGGAAATAAACTTGCTGCACAGCTCGGTTACAGAGTGTATGAGCTATTTGGGCTAAACGATCTGATGCTTCAGTTGGAATACAATTACGCCTCTTCCGAAATGTATGAAACAAGCAATCCAAGGTTAAACTACAGCCATTATAACCTGCCACTTGCGCACACCAAAGGGAATGGATTTGGAGAATTGCTTTTCCGCGCTTCCTACGAGTGGAATAGAATCTACGCGTATAACAGCTTCTCATATATTCAAACGAAGGATAGAAATGATCGCTCTCTACTTTCTATTTATGATGACCTCGAGCTAACTTCAGAGACGATTATGTTTAATACGTTTGAGCTAGGCTACCGCGTTAACCGAATGGTTAATCTTTGTGTATTTGGAAGATACACATATCGCTCAACAACACAGGAAAATGTACCTGCCACAAGTTTAGTTGAAATTGGACTTTCCACTGACCTCATAAATCATTACAGAGACTTCTAATGAAACAACTGGTTTACATAGCGTTTTTGTTTTTGACTCAGTCTGCATTTGGTCAGGGTGAAGTTGATTACTTGAATGAAAAGTTCACGGCAGACACAATTGAAAGGTCAATCAAAACGCACACAGGGCTTCTTCCAAATATTCGCTTAAACAGTAAAGAAGGAGGTAATTATATGTCGATTTCTGCATTGGGGGATCTCAATTATGTGCAGGGTGCAAATGCTAATTTCAAAGCAGGCCTGGGAGGTGAATTCAAGCTCAGTGCAAAAGATAAATGGTTCATAAGGATTTCAGCTGTTCAAGGGATTCATGATCTTGATAGTATTTTTGTTCCAAAGACTTTCATTCGTTCAGTTGATAAAAAAACGAACCTATATACTGATATCAGGAGTCGTGTAAGTTTCACGCCTAATCAAATTTTCAATTTTCAAGCGGGAGTAGATCACAATTTTATAGGAGAAGGTCTCAGATCGATGATGCTCTCTGACTATGGAACTCCTTATCCTTTCGCAATGATAAGGACACGTTTTTGGCGCATCGAATACAGTGTACTTTATCAGTTCATGAGAGAAGGTCAACCCGGTTCGTGGGGGTCCAAGTTTAATGCATCGCATCACATTTCATTTAATGCAACAAAATGGTTGAATTTTGGAATTTTTGAAACAGTTATATTCCAGCCAAAGGATACATTGCTCAATCGTGGATTTGAAGTAGAGTATCTAAATCCTGTGATCTTCTACCGCCCTCAGGAATACTCCTTGGGATCCTCTGACAATGTGCTTTTAGGAGCGTCCTTCTCTGCGCATTATAAAAAGCAAACACTTTACGGACAGATCATGTTGGATGAATTTTTCTTGGAAGAAATCAGAAATAAGTCCGGTTGGTGGGCAAATAAATACGGAGGTCAACTTGGGTTTAAGGGAGAATATAACATATTGGGTCAAAACGTATTTTATCGTGTGGAATACAATTTTGCAAGACCATACACTTACTCGCATATTAACGGTGATTATAACTACGGTAATCAAGGGCAGACACTCACACATCCGTACGGTGCAAATTTCATGGAGGGCTTGGTTGAATTAAAGTGGCAACATAAAAAATGGAAAGCTAAACTTTTCGCCAACTACTTCCTGCGTGGTCTTGATGATAACGGGGTGAACTACGGTGCGAATATCTATAACCCTTACACCACAAGGCCTGAGGATTACGATCATTTCATTGGCCGAGGTTATAAAGTGAATGGGTCTGTTACCAATATTATGGCCGCCTACGAGTTAACAGACTTTGGTAATTTAAACGTTTTCGTTGAAGGGCGCTTAAGCTACATTAAGCAAACGAACAATTTTAACCCAATGCTTGTCGTTGGCGTTCGAAGTTTACTTTGGAATGATTATCGTAACTATTAAAAAAGCGGAAGGCTCTGGCCCCCCGCTTCTGCACAACATAGTGGTAGGTTAGGTATAGTTATTATAATCCTATGATGTGCTTAACTTCTACTTCAGTAATATTTCGCTTTCTACCCTTTTTTGTCAAATAAGTCCTTTGAACCAATCGACCGTGAATGGCCAGCTCTTTGCCTTTCTTGCCATAACTTTCAATGAACTGTGCCATATTTCCCCAAGCAAAAACTCTGTGCCATTCGGCCTTCTTTGCACCATCTATCAACTTGTTAGTGGCCAAACTGAAACGCGCTACCTTATTTCCGTTCTCGAAATTGGTAATTGTTGCATTCGTCCCCATATTACCTATTAGAGTGATATTGTTTCTTAATGTTCTCATGCTTAAAGAATTATTAGGTCATTGACTTCTACTTCCGAAATAAATTTCTTCTTCCCGCTTTTCTCATAAAAACGTGTTTTCAACTTACCTTCAATTGCGAGATCCATGCCTTTCTTTCCCAGTTCTTCCAAAACTTGCACCCATCTGCCCCAAGCAGAAACTCTATGCCAGTCATTCGTCTTTTTTGCTTTTCCTTCATTATCAAGCACTGTTTCCTGCGTGCTTAAGGTGAATTGTGCCACTTTTCGTCCACTCGGCAACTCATAATACCTTGGTGCAGAAGCCAGTTTTCCAATTAAATTAACGTGATTCATAATGTGTGATTTGTGGTTAGGTTATTTATTATTTATTCTTTTCTGTGTTCTTTGTTAGCAACAAAAAATCATTTAATTCGATAGATGTTCCGTAGCGCTTTTCACCTTCTTTTGTCTCATAGGTGTTTGTTACAAGCTTCCCGTCCACAGCTATTTCATTGCCCTTTTGAAGTAGCTTGCCTACTAGCTCCGCTGTTTTGCCCCATGCGGTAATAATGTGCCATTGCGTATTTTCCTGCCATTCGCCATTTTTGTTTTTATAGCTCTCGTTTGTTGCAAGCGTGAACCTTGCCATTTTTTTGCCTGATTCAAACGTCATAACTTCTGGTTTCGCACCTAGACGACCTATCAAACTCACTTTGTTTCTTAATGTGTTCATACATGTAAATTTTAATCCATTAATAATTTGGTTAATGCCGCATCAACGTCTTGTCGAATTGGATACTGCAAAGGTGAGTCACACTTAAATCAACAATTGGTTTGTTGTCATTTGCTTTCGTTTGTTTTTCGTTTGTTGTTTTTTATATTGTTGTTAATGTGTGTTTTAAGTCATTTTTATTCGCTTGAATAAAAATGTTTAAAAATTGCAATTCTTAAAGCACGCAATGCAAATAACTGTTGAAATTTCACCGGAATGATAATCTCTTTTTTCATTCAATTGTAAGATTCTTTTCTACCTCTAAATCCCTATCTTTAAGGATAGCCAAATGGGAACAAAAGTTTATCAGGGAAAGAAACAAGATGGGGACTTCACAGTTCTGACAGAAGATTCACTCACAGAAGAGGCCGGCTTACAGATCATTATTAACGACAAGCCTTTCAGCATAACCATGCGAACCCCTGGGTTTGATAAAGAATTGATTCGTGGTTTATTGCACGCTGAAGGAATTATCAAATTACGTGACTATCATCCTGCGGTCTCATTTAATGATGGGAAAAAAGGAATTAGATTCGCTTCTCTGACAATTCCTGAGAGTGCTCTCGGAAGCTCTTACACAAATCATCGCTCACTTTTGTCTGTTTCTTCCTGTGGAATTTGTGGTAAAACTGAATTAGAAGATCATCAATGCAGTGATCGGCTTGATACTGAAAGCGAAAGATTTGATTCACGAGAGCTAACAGAGATGTTTAAAAAGATGGAGATCAAACAAAAAACATTCATCTCCTCAGGAGGATCGCACGCGGCGGCAGCCTTTAGCGCATCTGGGGAGCTAATTTGCTTGCGAGAAGATATAGGTAGACATAATGCTGTGGATAAAGTCGTGGGACATCTTCTTCAGAATGATCGAATCAAAGAGGCAAAATTCCTATTAGTAAGCGGTAGAATCTCCTATGAAATTGTCATCAAGTGTTTCAAAGCAAAAATCCCGACGCTTGCAGCTGTTTCTGCTCCATCCACTCTAGCGGTGGATTACGCCAAAGAGCTAGGCATCACATTAATAGGATTCGCAAGAGAGAACAGAAGTACGTGCTATGCCAATACGCATAGATTAATTAATAATCAGCAAAAAACTCACTCACAGTGAAAAGAAATGTACAAATCGTTCCACCGGAAAAGTTTGCAAATCTAAAGCTTAAAAACCCGAAAAAAAGAGCTGCTGGAATACCTGCGGTTATTTCGTCGCTGAGACACATTAGTGAAGAAATGGGTGTTTGGAAAGGTATCAAAGTGCTCAATAAAATGAACAAAAAGGATGGGTTCGACTGTCCTGGTTGTGCTTGGCCTGATCCCGATGGTAAACGATCTGTATTAGGTGAGTATTGCGAGAATGGCGCAAAAGCTATAGCGGAGGAGGCAACAAAAAAACGAGTTGATGGAGAATTTTTCGAAAAATATAGTGTAGAGGAATTAAGCCAATGGTCTGATTATGAGATTGGGAAAAGTGGGCGTATTACGCAACCAATGTACTTGGGGGCAGGTAAATCTCATTATACACAAATATCTTGGGAAGAGGCATTCGAGTTGATCGGTTCAAAATTAAAATCATTGAATTCTCCCGATGAAGCAGTCTTCTATACCTCTGGGAGAACCAGTAATGAGGCTGCATATATGTATCAGCTTTTTGTAAGACAATATGGAACCAACAACTTGCCAGACTGCTCCAATATGTGCCATGAGTCAAGCGGAACTGGTTTGAGCGAAACCGTTGGGATTGGAAAAGGATCTGTTACATTGGAAGACCTTCACGAAGCAGAGGTGATCGTTGTAATGGGACAAAACCCAGGGACAAATCATCCACGAATGCTCACAGCATTGGAGAAATGTAAAAAGAATGGTGGTCAAATCATAAGTGTTAACCCTATTCCGGAAGCTGGATCTAATGTTTTCATCGATCCACAAAACCCTCTATCGATCCTTAAAGGTGGAACACAGTTGTGTGATCAGTATATTCAAGTAAAAATCAATGGAGATGTCGCACTCCTAAAAGCCGTCATGCTCATGATGCTGGAGGAAGAGTTGAAAAATCCTGGAACCGTATTCGATCATGAGTTTATTCAAAAACACTGTATTGGTTATGATACGTTTTTAGAGAGCCTACAAAATATTGATTTAAAAGATGCTATATCTGCTAGCGGGGTTTCCGAAAAAGAGGTTCGTTCAATGGCAGAACTTCTCATTCAAAAGAAAAAGATCATTGTTTGCTGGGCGATGGGACTAACTCAGCATCAAAACGGTGTTCAAAATATTCGCGAGATAGTTAATTTACTTTTACTGAAAGGGAGTATAGGGAAGCCTGGAGCCGGAACCTGTCCTGTTCGTGGACATTCTAATGTTCAAGGGGATCGAACGATGGGTATTTGGGAGAAACCAAAGGATGATTTTCTGGATGCACTGGATAATCATTTCGGCATCTTATCTCCTCGCAAGCACGGTTACGATGTTGTCGAGTGTATAAAAGCTATGAACGAAAGTAAAGTGAAAGTATTCATTGCAATGGGCGGTAACTTTATTTCAGCAACACCGGACAGTGAACACACAGGAAAAGCAATGCAAAATTGTGACCTTACGGTTCAAATTTCAACAAAATTGAATAGATCACATCTTGTAACCGGTACCGAAGCTATCATCCTCCCATGTTTGTCAAGATCCGAAATGGATGTTCAGGCTGGTGGCAAACAATTCGTCACTGTAGAGAATTCGATGGGTGTTGTGCACAAGAGTAAGGGTGATTTTAAGCCAGCATCGCCAACACTAAAAAGTGAGCCAGCAATAGTGGCGGAAATAGCACAAGCCGTGTTTGGAAATAACCCTGTAAACTGGGCGAACATGTCTAATAATTACAATATTATCAGAGATCATATCTCAGAAACCATAAAAGGATTTGAGAATTTCAACGAAAAAATTAAGAATCCAAGTGGATTCTACCTTCCAAACGGTGCACGAGATCGAAAATTTAACACCGATACTGGCAAGGCCAAATTTAGCGTGAATCCTATCCCTAAAAGGGAAATCCAGCCTGGAAATCTTATAATGATGACTATCCGAACGCATGATCAATACAACACTACAATTTATGGTATGCAAGATCGATACCGCGGTATTGAAAACGAAAGAAGAGTGGTATTAATGAGTGATGAGGATATGAAAGAAAAAAACCTCAATAATGAAGATGTAGTGCACTTGAAAAGCCACTACAAAGGTGAAGAGCGACTCGCCCATAATTTTAAGATTGTGAGGTATAACATAGCAAAGGGTTGCATAGGGACTTACTTCCCAGAAACAAATGTTCTAGTGCCACTGGATAACGTTGCAAAGGGATCTAATACTCCCGCTTCTAAGTTCATTGAGGTCGAAATAATTAAAGCTTAGTTATGAAAACGTTCTTAGCAACTGTCGCAGGTATCATTGTTGGGGTATTTACTATTTGGGCAATGGAAGCAATTGGTCATTTATTATTCCCGCTACCCGCAGAATTAACTCCAACAAATCTGGAAGAGCTGAAGCAAGTAGTGATGATCATGCCAATTAAATCTTTGCTAGTTGTTATTATAGCTCAAATAATCGGTGTTTTCTCTGGGATGTATGTGGGGTTCATTATGCAAAGAGAGAGCCTTACACCATTATACATTATTGCTGGCTTGTTCATATTCAGCACTGTATTGAATCTAATCTTGATGCCTCATCCAACCTGGTTTATGATAACCGATTTGTTATCTATACTACTCGTCTCATTTTTGTTTATACGTTCTGTGAAGAAAAGCTAACTTTGTACTTTTACAATACAGATGTTTACAGGAATTGTTGAGGATATTGGAATCGTTCAGAAAATCGAAAAAGAGAATGAAAATGTTCATTTTACTCTTTCGTGCTCCTTCACAAATGAGCTGAAAATAGACCAAAGTGTTGCGCACAATGGATGTTGCCTTACAGTTGTCCATATTGATGGAAATCAATATACCGTAACAGCTATTCAGGAGACAATGGTAAAAACAAACTTAGGTGACTGGAAAGAGGGAACCAAGGTCAATCTCGAGCGCTGTATGACTCTTGGTGGGCGCTTAGACGGACATATAGTTCAAGGTCATGTGGATTCTACTGCGACTTGTGTTGAGGTTGAAGACCAAGGGGGAAGCTGGAAATATACATTTGAATACTCCAGTGACGATGTCACTGTAGAGAAGGGATCTGTTACTGTCAATGGAACAAGTCTTACAGTTGTAGATTCCGAGGACACTCGCTTTTCTGTTTGTATTATTCCTTTTACCTATGAGCATACGAACTTTCATACTTTGCAAGTAGGAGATCGAATAAATCTTGAGTTCGATATCCTCGGGAAGTATGTGAGCAAACTATTGCAAAAACAAAATTTAATAAAGTAATACATGGAGGCAGACGTTCAGCTGAAAAAGCGTAACGCCAAAATGAGCCATCACTTAAATATGATTAAGCATGCTTAAATCAATGACAGGCTTCGGAAAGGCCACACATATCATAAGGGATAAAAAGGTAAACGTTGAAATTAGATCACTGAATAGTAAATCACTAGATTTAAATACCCGTATTTCACACGAATACAAAGAGCTGGAACCCGAGATCAGAAAGCTGATTGCAGATGAGCTAGTTCGAGGAAAAGTGGACTTTTCTCTATCTGTGGAGCATGTTGGGAAATCTTCTCCCATGAAGGTTAATAGTGAGCTGGCAAAGCAATATCACGAACAGCTAAAAGAATTGAACACGGCAATTGGAAACACAACGGATGATTATCTCACGCTACTCCTTCGTATGCCTGAAATATATTCAACAGCGGGCAATGAGTTGACTCCAGATGATAAAAAAGAAACCATGAGAGTGGTGACAAATGCGTGTGCTGAGATCAATACTTTTCGCTCAAAGGAGGGTGGTGAGCTCCAGCAAGAATTTGCTGCTCGTATTGATGATATTGACAAACTCCTTCAGGAGATTCCCAAGTACGAAGCAGAGCGCATTGTAACGGTAAAAGAACGCATCAAGAAATCATTGGAAGAATTGGCTGGATCTGCGAATTATGATGAAAATAGATTTGAGCAAGAGCTCATTTATTATATCGAAAAACTAGATGTGGCCGAAGAAAAAATGCGCCTAGCAAACCATCTCGACTATTTTAGAAAAACGATGCAAAAAGAAGGATCAGGGAAAAAGCTTGGTTTCATAACACAAGAGATCGGACGAGAGATAAACACCCTGGGGTCAAAGAGTAACCACGCAGAAATGCAGAAGTGTGTTATCCAAATGAAAGATAACTTAGAAAAGATAAAAGAACAGGTATTAAATACCCTCTAATGGATTTCTCAGTAAAAGGCAAATGCGTAATATTTTCGGCTCCTTCAGGGGCTGGTAAAACAACAATTGTGCATCATTTACTGGCTCAAAATATAGGGTTAGAATTTTCCGTATCCGCATGTAGCAGAGACCCTAGACCTAATGAAATAGACGGTAAAGATTACTACTTTCTGGGAGTGGAAAAATTCAAATATAAAATCAAGGAGGATGCATTTGTTGAATGGGAAGAGGTGTACAAAGATAACTTTTACGGTACGCTCAAGTCAGAGGTAGAACGCATCTGGAGAAATGGCAATTCCGTGATTTTTGATGTGGATGTAATTGGAGGGCTTAACCTTAAAAAGATATTTGACGAAAATGCCTTAGCCGTTTTTGTAGAACCCCCATCTGTAGAAGAGCTGGAAAACAGATTGAGAGGTCGAAGCACCGAAACAGAGGACAAGATCACACAGCGTCTTGCAAAGGCGCGTGAGGAGATATCATTTTCCGACCAATTTGATTCAATATTGATCAATGATACTCTTGATACCGCTTGTGCTGAGGCGGAAGTATTGGTGAAAAAATTCTTACATACAACATGAAAGTAGGATTGTATTTCGGGACGTTTAATCCCATACATGTGGGACATTTGATCATCGCTAATTATATGGCCGATTATACCGATCTTGATCAGGTGTGGCTCGTTGTATCGCCACAAAATCCGCTGAAAGAAAAGAAATCTTTACTTGCGGATTTCCATCGCCTTGCGCTGGTAAGGGAGGGGATCTTTGACAATGCGAAGCTCAAAGCAAGTGATATCGAATTCAAGCTTCCGATTCCAAGCTATACAACAAATACTCTGGCGCATCTAAAGGAAAACTATCCGGACAATGAATTTTCGCTGATCATGGGAGAGGATAATCTTCGAACATTTCACAAGTGGAAAAACCATGAATGGGTATTAGAGAATTATAAGCTTTACGTTTATCCTCGTGCTATGACAGTGCAAGAGGAAGCCGAAGAATCGGCAATAAAATCAAATACTGCTAACTCTTTTATTGAGCATCCAAATGTAACATTGTGTGAGGACGTACCTGTCATGAAAGTTTCATCCAGCTTTATTCGAAAGGCTATCAAAGAAGGAAGAGATGTTCGCTATCTGCTCTCCGAGCCAGTGCACAAATACATAGAGGAAATGAACTTTTACAAGTAAGATCAGGTCTTAAGGATCCCCTTTTTTATTCCATACATCACCAACCCAACAGAGTTTTTGGTTTCTGTTTTTCGCATCATCTCCGTTCTATGCTTCTCGATGGTGCGTGTAGAGCGGTACAGCTGATCCGCAATCTCCTTTGTGGTAAGCTCTTGTGAAATAAGATCAAGCACTTGGATCTCAAAGGGTGAAAACTCAATTTGATCCGGAATAAAGGTTGGTTCTATTTTTCCCTTTCCCACCATGTTCTTGATGAAGACTTTCGATATTCTGTCATTGAAGTAATACTGGTTGTTGATGATAGCATGTATCGCCTGCTCCAGCTCTTCCAGGTTATCGTCTTTTGAGAGATATGCATTTGCGCCGCATTCTATAGCTTTCTCTACATATGCCTCGTCCTCAAACATGGAAAGAATGATAATCTTGAGCTTGGGGTATTTTTCGCGCAAAATTTTACTGGTCTGCACGCCATTCAAAATGGGCATTTGATAATCGAGGACGATAACATCCAACTCATTAAGGTCTGCATTATCCAGCAGCAGCTGCCCGTTCTCTGCCTGGAAATTTACTTCTACATTTTTAAAGGAATTCAACAAGTGCGCCAGACCGGTTCTAAATATTTCCTGGTCTTCCGCAATTCCTACTCTAATTCGAATCATGGTTTAGTTTTAGTTGTATGAGCACCTCGGTGCCTTTAGGTTTTAGGTTATTGTATTCTATCGTGCCGCTTACTTGTTGCATGCGGCTTTTAATATTTTTCAAGCCATGAGAGTCCTCCTTTTTCATTTCTTCCTCAGTGGGTGAGAACCCGTTTCCGTCATCACTAATGGAAAGAAAGTACTGACCATCTTCTATACGGTCTTTAACCTTCACGGTTACAGCATCTGCGTGTTTTATGATGTTGTTAAAGATTTCCTGCGAAACACGGTACAAAGCCAATGCCTCTTTTTTGGAGAAATCCAGTGGTGTGTCTAATCCGGATGCATAGCTAAAATTGAGCTGCGTATTGCTGTTCAGCTGGGTAATGAGTTTTTCCAATGCCTTGAAAAATCCAAGGTCATCTAGTATAGATGGCATTAGCTCATTGGAAATTCTGCGTAGGTCGTTGGAAATATCAACAATGCGTTGGTTCAGCTCCTCCTTTGTATCGCCTTCCATAGGGACGGAGATCAAAGACATTTTAAGTGCGGTGAGTGCAGAACCAATACCGTCGTGTAGCTCACGAGCCACACGTCTCTGCTCCTGCTCTTTACTTTCTATAAGGGCTTCTGTAATTTTAAGCTGGCTCTCCAGCTCCAGCTCTACCAGCTCACGCTTTTTGGTTTGCATGTTTTTTTGGTAGATGAACACAAAGAGCACGATAAAGGACGCCAGCAACACCATGCCGCCTGTTCCTAGCAATAGTATAACCATTATTTCTGCGCCTTCATCCATAAAACTACAGTATATCCGAACATTAAAATAATGAAAAGTATGGACTGAAAATACCAAAAAGGCAAGCGATCAGAGTTTATCTGTGAGCCTAAGATAAACACAAACAAGGTGCCCGAAT